>JAQBNV010000076.1 GCA_028288395.1 Adhaeribacter sp.
ACTACAGGCAAGACGCTTGAACAAAGACTATGAAAAAAACAGAATAAACGCCCAGAGCATGGTCTATCTAGCTATGATTTGTGTCATGCTAAAAAGATTTTAATAGGTTTTAAAACAGTCTCTAAGATTTTGCGGGTGTATTAAGATTTTTTTGATATTTATACTCCTTTAGAATTACGAGGCGGAAAATTAAAAACAATTGAATTGGAGTTACCACAAATAAAAGAGAGCTCCTAAGGAAGCTCTCTTTTAAAAAATCCGCGTAATTATTAAAATAAGGACAAATCTACGGTCAAAACCGTAATCCCAGCGTGAGCAGGAAATTTCGGGTGGCCTGCGGGAAATAATAATTGTAATCGTAGCGGGTAGGGTCGCCGGAATATCTTTCGCTGAAAGTATAGCCGTTGGCTTCGTACCTGGCATTAAACAGATTGTTCAGCAAAAAACCAACTTCCAGTTCGCGCATAAAAGCTGGTTTTACCACATAGCGCAGGCGCAAATCGGCTACCTGGTAACCATTAATTTTGCGCGATTCGCTGCCCGTATTGTCTAAATATTGCTTGCTTACGGTTTTGTAGAGGATTGCGGCTTTTAGCCCTTTTAGTGGTTGTACTTCCAGGGTATGCGCTGTTACCAGGTTGGGCGAGAAAGAAATATCGGTTTCGGAATAATTATTTTCGACGGTTCCTTCGGGGTTATAATCAGCATCGTAAACGTAAACCGTTTCGGTATAATGCTGAATTTTATTCCGGCTTAAACCAACCGAGCTGTTCAGTTCTACCCGGTTAAAGAAATTCAATACCCCCGCTAATTCCACCCCAGTGCGATAGCTATCTTTAATATTGGTGCGCAACGGCGAGCCCACATCGTTTAGCTGGCCGGTAAGCACCAATTGGTTATTATAATTCATGTAGTAATAATTCGCATCCAGGCTATAACCTACCCGCCGCCCTATTACTGCCGGATTATTGCCCCGCAAACGATAACCGGCTTCTAAATTATACAAGGTCTCGGGTTTGGGTTCGGCCGCCCCTTTCCTATCCACAAAATCGCTGCGCACAGGTTCGCGGTTGCCCACGGCATACGAAGCGTACAAGGTCTGATTATCAGTCAACGCATAAGTTACCCCACCTTTCGGATTAAAAAAGTTAAAATTGGCCTGTAGGGTTACATCGCGCTGGTCGTCATCGTTTCCTTCCAGTTCGTAATTGATGGTGCGGTACTGCAAATCACCGAAAAGTCCTAACTTAGGAGTTAGCTGGTAATTTACTTTGCCGTAAATATTAAAATCAGTTTTTAAAGCAGTGCCGGCATAATATCGCTGCCGGGTTTCGCTGTTGGAGGCGTACCGAGCCCAGATAACTTCACCGTAATGGTCGCCGTTGTAGCGGTTCCAGGCCCCACCTAAAGTAGCGGTTAAACGTTCGTTTTGCGGATTATAATTGAGGGCATACGTTACGCCGTAAAAATAATTATCCAGCCATTTCTGCCGAATCAGGTCGGTGCGGGTAATGGTGGTATCGCCCAACACTACGGCCGGAATATTATAGTTGGCTAATTTCTGATTATTTTTATACTGTTCGTAATACCCGCGTCCCCGCGTAAGGTGAAAAGCACCGCCTAAATCAAAATACCTGGCAAAATTTTTAGAATAATGTAATTGATAATGATCCTGCTGGTAATTGTCGGTTTCGTTTTCGTAGGTCAAAGAATTGTAGGTGCGATCGGTTTGCAGTTTATCTTCGGGCACCCCATTCCAGGCCTGGTAGGTCTTTTCTTTGCCGGAGAAAGAAACAAAGCGCAACATACCAGTTTTGCCTAAATAACCGGCCGAAAAATAATAAGATTTCAGATCGGAGGAAGCCCGGTCCACATATCCATCGGAGGCAATTTTAGACAGGCGGCCATCGAAGGTAAATTTATCTTTGATCAGGCCGGTACCAAAACTGACTGAATGGCGGCGGGTATTAAAAGAACCAATTGAATTAACAGCCTCGGCGTAAGCTTCCTGGTTAAAACCAAGCGTACGAATATTCAGGCTGGCGCCAAATGCTGCGGGCCCATTGGTAGATGTTCCGACTCCCCGCTGCACCTGAATATCCTGAACAGAAGAAGCTAAATCGGGCATATTCACAAAAAAAGTACCGTGCGATTCGGAATCGTTGATCGGAATACCATTTACGGTTACGTTGATACGGGTGATATCGGAGCCCCGAATGCGGATGCCAGTATACCCCACGCCGGCGCCAGCATCGGAATTTACTACCACCGATGGCGTCTGCGTGAGTAAATAAGGCAAATCCTGGCCGAAATTCTGCTCCCGGATTTGCGCCTGGGTGACGTTGGTAAAAGTAGTACCGGTTTTCTCATTAGCCCGCGTAGCCGAAATTACGACTTCTTCAGTGCGGTAATTGGCCAGGCGTAAAACAATATTGGCGACATAATCCTGCGCTACGGTAAGCGTTTGTTTAGCTGTGGTATAGCCCACAAAAGAAACAACTAAGGTTTGGGTACCGGCGGGAATATTATTTAAGACGTATTGGCCCTGCACATTGCTGGTGGTACCGGCCTGGCCTATCTGCACGGTAGCGCCAATTAAGGGTTGCTGGGTCTGGACATCGGTAATGGTACCAGTTACGGTATATTGCGCCAAAGCAAACAACGGGCACAATAAAATAAACCAAAGAAAAGTAAATTTTTTCATCCTGCTTAAATTTTTAAATAAAAACAGCACAGGAATGCACCTTCTAAAAGGCAATAATGAAGAATTAACCGTTTTCCCTTCGCCGGCATTATCCGGATCAGGTTCAATGGGTATGATCTCAGCCCGTATTATTAAGGCACCCCTAAACTGACCTCAAAGGTAGGGGCTTCTTTAGATTAAAAAAACATTTAGTTTCATTTTTAATTTTACTCAAAAAATTCTGAAAATAAACTTACGACATCTGCAAAAAATCATAAACCAAAAACAGTATGTTCCGTTAAGAAAAATAGTCCGCAACGCTATCTGCCATAGTTGTGGGGCTGGTTTTCAGGCACAAAACGCTGTACTCTTGGGATGAAATTCGTATGATTACCTTATTTTATACTTTCGCCGTTTTAACCATTGTGGCTTACTTTATGGTAATGCCGAAAAGAAACTTTAACAGGTTGCCTCCCGAAGGAAATGACGATGATGGAGGAGAACCAATTGGCTACGATTTACCGGATTTAGATTTACCGCCGGGCATAGGTTTACCGATTAATGATTTTGAGCCGGATTACAACAAGAAACCCTCCCGCGTTTTCGTGGACGAAGATGGCATGTTGGTTTTTTCGAAGTAAACCACCAAACCTAGTTAGCTAACCTAATGATTAGTTTCCGGCGTCTGGGTTTTTAGAAAAAAATGAATAGTCAGATACAAAAAATATTAATCCTATACATTAAAAAGAGAAGGCATCATTAATTATGATGCCTTCTCTTTTTAATGTATTCTGATAATATAGGAGCAGGAAAACTGTTCGCCAGGCGGCAAATTAATGATACCTTCTTTTAGCGCCAGCTCCCCCGTGTCGCCCACCGTACTGGCAATGCCGTGCCAGGGTTCCAGGCAAATAAAAGCCGCTTCCGGTTCTTTCGTCCAGATGCCGAAAAATGGAAAACCTTTAAATTCGAAAGATATGCCGTGTTGATGCCGGGGCGTTTTGATTTGAATCTTTTCGGAAGCCACTTTTTTAAAAACAAGGGCATCCTGCATAAATAAATCATAAGATAGCGGTAGCCGGGTTTGATTTTTCAGCAGGGGTTCGGATTTACCGTTCAGTAAGCCTTGCTCCAGCAGGTGATGGTTCTGGGTTTCCGGTTTCTCAAATTCGAGGTAATAATCGGTAAAAGATTCGCCGGGAAACAAGGGCACCCGAAAGGCCGGGTGAGCGCCTATGGAAAAATAAAGATCACCTGCCGCCGGATTCTCTACGGTATAAGTAATCTCCAGGGCATTTTCCGCCAGCCGGTAAATAATTAGTAACCGGAAAGCGAAAGGATAAACAGCCTGCGTTTTTTCTGAATCGATCAGTTCAAAAATTAACTGGTTATTTTCCTGGCTTATAAGTTTAAAATCCAGATCCCGGGCAAAGCCGTGCTGGGGTAGCTCGTAAGTTTTACCGCCGTAATTATATTTGCCAGCCGGCAATTTACCTACTACCGGAAACAAAACGGGGGCATGACGCGGCCATACCTGCGGGTCGGCCTGCCAGATATATTCCAGGTTTTCCTGTTTATTAAGGAAACTACTCAACTCGGCGCCGCTCGTTTTGATAGCTACGCTACTGTTTTCATTTTCCAGGTAGTGCATCATCGGCAAGTCAGTTTAAGTAAATATTATATATAACCATTTTTAAACGGCGCAAAGTAAGCGAAGGTAATTTATGTCCGTAAATAAATAAAAATCTTTTACTTCCAAATGCAATCCCAGCAGCTTACTTCTAATTATATTATGTTCTCGGTGTGTTTTAAAGCATTTTGTAAACGCTCCTGTTGACTACCCGAAATTTCGGCAAAAGAGAAACCATAATCTTCTAATTCTTTTTTATACCAATCATAAAAAAACCGCCGCAAATGCGGGTGTTCCCGTTGTTCGTCGGCCTGCCAGGGCAGGTCCACGTCCATGAGCAAGTACAAATCGAAATCCTGCTTTTCCAGGGCCGTCAGAATCCAGGCGGGGCAGTACCCGAAAGCGTGCATAAACCAGATTTTAATTACGAGTAAATCGGTATCGGCGAACAATATTTTGTTTGCCGCCGGTCGGGCATTTTGTACCGCAGCCATCTGCCCGCGGGCAATATTTTCGATGTCCCAGGTGGTATAACGGTGCGGCAACTCGGCAATGTAAGAGCGGGCAAATTCGGGCACCCATACTGTGCGATAATGCGCAGCCATTTGTTCGGCTAAAGTCGATTTTCCAGTCGATTCGGGGCCGGTAATAGCTACTTTTACAATGCGTTCAGACAAGCCTTTTATTCTGGGTTTGGTTCTCAGGCGAAGAGCTAAACCAGTTTAAAACTTTAACCGGAAAGTGCAGCCGCCATTTTCGGGTGAATGTACGGAAATTGTGCCTTTGTGTAAAGGCCTTATTCTTTTCGAAAAGCTTAAGCCTATGCCTAAAAAGATTTTTTGGTGGTATAGAACGAAATAAATATTTTATGCAGGTGATTATTTCTGAACAGGCCGGCGGCGGAATTTTAAGAAATATTTATTTCTGGAAAAGGAGTTGAAAATTGTAAATGCAGGATTTAGGTTAAAATTAATTTAAAAGCCCGGGAACTTTTACAACGGAAATGTACCTGCGAACTTAAAATAGAATGACCTAATTCCTATCCGGAAGCAGCTTAAACCGACTCCCTTTAGATAGCGACTTCGCGGCACAGCCTGGAACTAAAATAAATGATTATAAACCAATACTCATGCCACTCACCTTCAGTTCGGCTTGTAGTTGCGCGTCGGTTTCCTTGATTTTATTTTTCAGCGTTTCGGCGTAGACGGCAATATTTTGTTTTTCTTCTCCCATGGCCGCATAAATCTCCTTTGTTTTACGCACCAGATGTTCAGACTGGGTTTTATAAACATTGCGCGCCTGTTTGATGCGGGTTGTTTCTTTTTCCCGGGCAGCCTC
>JAQBNV010000610.1 GCA_028288395.1 Adhaeribacter sp.
GTAGACGGGGTGCGGGCCATCCGCTCGCCGGGCAGCACCCTAAAACCGCTTTTGTACGCCGCTGCTTTCGACCGGGGACTGGTTACGCCGAAAACGGTAATCAGCGACGTCCCCATCGATTATGCCGGCTATCGCCCGGAAAATTATTACGGTACTTACAGCGGCAATATTACCATCGAACAGGCCTTGGCTACCTCGCTTAATATTCCGGCGGTAAAAATATTGGATCAGTTGGGCGTGCCCGCCTTTGTGCAGAAACTACAGCAGGCCGAATTTTCGCAGGTAAAGAAAACCGGCAGTCAACTGGGTTTGTCGCTTATTCTGGGTGGCTGCGATGTTACGCTCGAAGAACTGACTACGTTGTTTTCGGCTTTCGCGAATGGCGGCCAATATTCTTCCCTGCGGTGGCAGCAGCAGGATACAGTGGCCGTACAGAAAAGATTAATTTCGCCAGCAGCGGCCTACATGTTAAACCAAATATTAACCCAGTTGCAGCGCCCCGATTTACCGCACAACGCCCAAAACAGCCAGCACATGCCCCAAATAGCCTGGAAAACCGGCACCTCTTACGGCCGCCGCGATGCCTGGAGCATTGGCTACAATAAAAAACATACCGTGGGCGTGTGGGTGGGTAATTTTTCCGGCGAGGGCGTGCCGGAACTCAACGGCACCGATTCGGCCACGCCGCTGCTCTTCTCTATTTTTAATACCATCGATTACAACAGTCCCGAAAGCTGGTTCCGGATGCCCCGCGACCTGCGGTACCGCCGGGTTTGTGCGGCCAGTGGTTTGCCCCTAAATAGCTTTTGTCAGGATGAAATAACCGATACGTTTTTGCCCGGCATTTCGCCGGTAATTAAATGCGAACACCTGAAACGGGTGCCGGTTTCGCGGGATGAAAAATGTGCTTACTGCACCAGTTGCCTGCCCGACGGGGATTACCAGCAGAAATGGTATCCGAACCACGCGCCCGAGTTGCTGGCTTTCTTGGAGGAGGAACATATTCCTTACGAGAAAATTCCGGCCCATAACCCTGCCTGCAGCCGCATTTTTCAGGACTTTGCCCCGGTTATTACGTCGCCTACGGCCGATACCGAATATTTGCTCGAACGGGCCGAAAATCAGAAACTGATGCTGCATAGCAACGCCCACAACGAAGTAAAGCAGGTTTGCTGGTACATCAACGACCAGTTTTTGCAGGCCACGCCAGCCAATACAAATTTATTCTTTACGCCTACCAAAGCCGGCAAATATAAAATATCCTGCACCGACGACCAGGGCCGCAACAGCAACAGCTTTATCCAGGTTAAATTTATTGATTAAGCTTGTTCAGAGTTCTAAAAAGCAACAGAATAAATAATTTATATCTTGTAAGTTCATCAGTCTTTTGGCACATTAGTTCCTGCTCGTTATGTAAATAATGCTGGCCGGTAATTTAAGCTAATCGGGAAGAGCAGATCAGCGGCAATGCGGTAGATGCGGCCATTGTCGTACAGTTTGCTTTGGCCGTGGTATTGCCTGTCGCCGGCAATATTGAAGGCGGGGCTTTATGGTGCTGCGCCAGACAACAGGGCTATCGCTTCGCCCGATTATCGTGAAACCGCTCCGGTCCGCGCCCACCGAGATATGTACCTGGATGCCTAAGGCAACGATATTCCCAAATGAAGTATGAAGGTCGCTGGGGTGCCCGGGACGGCAGGTTATACGGGTAATGGTTTTCACCTGGAAGATTCTCTCCCAGAATGACCGACACTATTTTTCACCTGTCTATATATATGTTTGATGGAGCGTGGTTCACCAGTTTTAATATTATTGCTGCATTTAAGCCCCCAATGGTATTAAAGGCAAAACCAATGCCTTTCCCTGCTGATTATTTGCATTACTGATGTCCGGCATAACCAGCGGCAACGGTCATTCCCAAAGCTGCTGTTACATCCAAAAACCGATTATCTAAAGGCGTAAATACTTGCCTTAGACTTACGCCTGGCCAGTATTTTCTGGTGGCTTTTAACCGGGATTAACCCTTTATTTTAGTCATTCAACCCTTTCCTTCTGCCCTTCGCATAAGATTATTTTCGTACGCGCCTTTCACGTTGCAGCTTTGTGTTGTCAGTAAGCAAAAACCTTGATTATCAGCCGTAAAACCGTGTGACACCCAAGAAAAACAAACGCTACAGCAAAACAGAAAAGTAAAAAATTCAACTATAAACCCGAACCTCTAACCTAAAAATCACTATGAAAAAGTCACTTCTTATTTTCGCACTTTCCTTACAAACCGCTTTTGTATTTGCTACCGACAACACGGCAGTAGTGGCGAAGGCCCGTTATGAAAACGTTAAAATGTACCGCCAATCAGGCACTTCTACCGAGGTACTAAAAGCTTTAAAAAGTACCGACGAAATTGTGGTCGTCCGCAAGTATGGACTTCTGATTTAGACAGAGAAGGAAACCCGGTAATATTTAAAATCATCCAGTTACCGAGCGATACTTTTGCTTCCTTCAGGCCTTCTGTAATCGGGTACAACCCGCCTCACATTTCGTTGCGGCTGGTAAAAGACAAATAAATATTTAAGTAATGTATGTCCTGTAAAGTGGTTGGTGATGAACCAACCACTTTACAGGACATACATTAATTGTATTACTAAACCAACCATTATTTTATTTAAAGAAGGTTACCCTTTATCTTTCCTACAAACATAATATCTGGTTCAGGAGGTAACAGCCGGGCAATATTTAAACCGGCTCGATAACCACCGCCTTGTTTCTAACCAGTACGGAAAGTCTTTAAATATTATCTTAAATTGCTATTTACTAACAACTTACAAACCATAATAGAAGAATCAGAAGTAAGAAACAGGTTAAATATACTTTGCTTTAATATATAACTCTCGCTATTTTTATTAACTTAGATAGCTCTTTAAGAAACGGAGTAACTTCCTTTTATGCTTACCACTACGAAGGCTCCTGGGGTTGTTCAAAAATAGTAATTAGAATAATATCGGATTAAAAACCGGGGACTATTGGACGGGATTATGAATCTAATCCAGTCTTCTCTAAAAACTAAATTGGTTAAGTACTAATTGCCCTTAAAGCCATCGCCCCTATTTTAATCCTGGTTAAATTTAAAGTTATGGAAGTTCAGGAAGTTGAACGCCTCATTAAAATCAGTAAAGAAAAACCTTTACTGCCCGAAACCTTTGTACCGTGGAATATTCCGCCTTTGCCCGACGACGAATTTTTACCTGAGAAATTAAATTCGCTGGCGGGCCTGGCCTTTTACGACACCCTCACGCCCGACCAGAAAAGGGAGTTGGGCCGGCACGAAGCGGTGCAGGTAATGTATTCGTATGGCTGGA
This sequence comes from Adhaeribacter sp., assembly GCA_028288395.1. GTDB lineage: Bacteria > Bacteroidota > Bacteroidia > Cytophagales > Hymenobacteraceae > Adhaeribacter. The sequence continues at coordinate 3,357 of JAQBNV010000610.1, forward strand.
GCGAAGCATTATTCTGCCTGTTTATGAACCGCTACATCCTGACCCTGCAGCCCGATAATGTAGAATATCGGTTTTTGCTACGCGAATTAATTGAAGAGTTTCGGCACCAGGAAATGTTTGCCCAGGCCATTGCGCACCTGAATGGCAAGCCGATTAAGCCCACCCGCCTGCATAATATTATGGGCCAGTTTACAGTAAAGTTTATGCCGGCCGATGCCGTGTTTATGAGTTGCCTGGCCGTAGAAATGATGGCCGATTTGTACGGAAACCACCTGCGCAAAGGAGCGAAGGTTTACGTTGTGCTGAAGAAAGTAGCGGAGCTGCATAATATTGAAGAGGGGCGTCACATCCATTTCACCAAAGCTTTTTTGAAGCGGTACACCCATAATGCCAGTTTTATTAGAAGAAGTTTTTACAGTTACCTGGTATTGTTCAATGTGTTTTTTATGCGCACGCTCTACGTAAAAAAAGAAATATTTGCGCGGATAGGACTCGAAAACCCGGATGTTGTTTTTAAAATGGCCAGCAAAAATTACCAGTACAAGTTTGGCCAGGAGTGTTTAAAAACCATTGTGCAGTTTGTAGACGAATGGGGCGGTTTTAACAAAGCCACCCGCTGGGCCTGGCGGTTACTTTTAAAAGCAAACGTATGAGCCGCGTAAAAATAAGTCATATTGCCGCTTATACAGCAGGTTCCCGGCGGGTAAGCAGCCACGAAATAGAAGCCCGGATAAATCACAAACAAGCCTTACTGGCGCCCGGGGTACTGGAAAGATTATTTGGGGTTAAAAACCGATATTTTGCCGAGGCCGGTACGCAATGCTCGGATTTGGCTGCCGGGGCGGCCCGCAAAATTCTGGCCCAGGTAGATCCCCAAACGATTGATTGTTTAATATTTGCCGCGGCCAGCAGCGACCTGATTGAGCCCGCCACCGCCAATATTGTGCAAGCCAAACTCGGGCTGACGTGCCCGGTTTTTGATGTAAAAAATGCCTGCAACAGTTTTATGTCGGCGATACAGGTGGCTGCCAGTTTTATTAAAAGCGGCGAGTACCAGCGCGTACTCATTACCAACGGCGAAATCCTGCAGAATGCCATAACCTTTAATATTACCGACGAAGTAGATCTGCTAAAGCGATTGGCCAGTTTTACCCTCGGCGATGCCGGCACGGCCGCTTTACTTCAAAGGAGCCAGGACGAATCAGGCATTCTTTACCACGATATCCGCTCGATGGGTAAATACTGGGAATTATGCGTGATTCCCGGCGGCGGCTCGATGTACCCCCAGGATTGCAGCAAGCACTTTTTTGAAGGTAAAACCTCGGAACTACGGGAGGTATTTGCCCGCGAAAGAGGCGATCTGATAGAGAAATGCCTTCAAAAAACCGGCTTTACCCGCAACGATATCGATCATTATTTTATTCACCAGGTTTCAAAAAACTCCTGCGAAGCCCTGGCCCGGGAGATAGATATTCCGCTGGCAAAAGTGCATTGTATTGTAGAAGAATACGGCAATACCGCCGCGGCGTCTATCCCGCTGGGCATCTCGCTGGCGGTGCAGGCCGGGAAATTAAAAAAAGGCCAGAAAATAATGATTATTGGTTTGGCGGCCGGAATAAGTATGTCGGTTAGTTTAATTATCTGGTAATGCTGTACCATTCTCCTATTCTGGAACCGCTCATCCGCCTGGCCCAATCGGACGAACAAACACCTATTTTGTTTAACGGCGGCGAACCCCTTACCCCACGCGAACTATTAACCGGCAGCCTGCAACTGGGGCAGCAATTGCTGAACCTGGGCATGCAAAAAGACGACACCGTTATTATTGCCGTGGCCCCCGGCGCGGATTTTATTAAAGTGATGTATGCCACCATGATGATCCGGTGTAAAGCAGCTATAATCGATCCCGAGATGGGGCGAGCCTTATACGCAGCGAAGCTGGCCCAGCTAAAACCTAAATGGGCTTTTGTAGATACCCGCCTGCTGCTCTTGCAGGAACATCCGCTGCTGCGGTACGCCTATTTTAAGCTGGCCCGGAAGCCGGTTTACTTCCCGCGGGTAAAAAATTTAAATATTATTGCTTCCGGGCCCCGGCTGCCTTTGCTGCAAAAGTTTACTTCCCTGCAAAAATTGGTTAAAGCACCCAAGCAGCCGGTTAATTTACTTAAAGATCCGGGTCCTTACGATTACCTGATTACTTATACTTCGGGCACGTTGCAGGAACCCAAAGGGGTGTTACATTCTTTTGCCTCCCTGAGCCAGAGCATTCGGTTATTAAGCGCGTTGGTGCAAGGCCAGCCCGGGGACCGGCTGGCAACTTACCTCCCGCATTTTGTATTGCTGGGCATTACCGCGCAAGTACCCGTATTTGTTTACAACCCTAGTCTAAGTGTGCCGCAGAAGCTTGCTTTTTTAAAGAAAAACAAAATCAGCATCCTGTTTGGTCCGCCCAGCGATTTCCTGCCCTTGGTGCAATATTGCGAGCAGCAGCAAAGCCAATTGCCGGCTTCTTTAAAACACCTGCTACTGGGGTCGGCACCGGTGCATAAAAGTTTCTTAATAAGATTGGTAGCGGTTCTTCCGGAGCAGGTGCGTTTAACCATTACTTATGGCATGACCGAGCATTTACTCGTAAGCACTGCCGATGGGCGCGAAAAAATAAATTATATTGGTCCCGGCGACCTGGTGGGCAAACCAGTAGTCGGGGTAGAAGTAAAAATAGCCGCCGACGGCGAACTGCTGGTGCGCTCCGCCCAACTGTTTTCCCGCTATTACCACCTTTCGGACCGCCCCGAATTTCATGCTACCGGTGATTTGGCCCGGCTGGACGCCGATGGTAATATTTTGCTGCTGGGCCGCAAAAAGGAAATGATCATCCGCAGCAATACGAATATTTACCCGGCACTTTACGAAGATACCATCAAGAAAATACCGGGCGTGGAAGAAGCGGCGATGGTGGGTATTTATTCTCCCGAAAAAGAAGACGAAGAAGTTTACCTGGCTGTGGAAGCCAGCCGCCCCCTGACGGCCAAATATATTCTGGATAAAATATCGTACGGAGCGTTACAAATCGAAAAGAATGCGCTGCCCGACGAAGTGATTTTTATGCAGATGCCGCGTAAAGGCCGGCAGCACAAAATAGACCGCGCCAAAATAGCCCAAATTATTAAAGATCGTAAAAATTGAAAATCTTAATCACCGGCGCGAATGGCTTTGTAGGAGCGGCGTTGTGCCGGTACTTTCACCAACAAGGGCACACAATTCTGGCGCTCGGGCGGCAATCAAAGCCTCATCCCAACCTGGCGGCTATTGCAGATTATTTACCAGCTGATATAACCCAAACACTGAAGCCATTCCGGGCCGATGTTTGCATTCATGCGGCCGCTTTGGCTTCCGATACCGCTGCTTATAAAGATTTATACCATAACAATGTAAAAGGCACCTGCCAGGTACTCCGGGCAGCCCGGCACTGCGCCTATTTTGTCCAGGTTTCGTCGTCCTCGGTTTACCAATTTGGCAAGGCCCCGGCTAAAGAAAGCGATGCTACGCTAAATGCCAACCTCAGCCCTTACGGCAGAACCAAATTAATCGCTGAGCAGCTGGTCCTGGAAAATATACCTACCAGTCAGAAAAGAATAATTTTGCGCCCCCGGGCTATTTACGGCATCGGCGACCGGGTTTTATTGCCGCGTTTACTGCACCTGGTAAAAGGAAACATTATTTTTTGTCCGGTTCCGGCTACAGTACAAACTTCGCTTACCTACATCGGAAATATTGGCTATGCCATAGACTTGTTTTTGCAGCAGATCAAGCCGCCCAGGATGCAAATTTATAATATTGCGGATGCGCCGGCTTATAATTTAAGAAAAAGCATTTTACAATTGCTGACAGCCATATACCCCCCGGATGCAGCCTATTGCCAGGTTCCGATATTTTTATTAAAATTGCTGGGGGGCATCAATAAAATGGTGCCTTTTAGCGCCAGATTAAATCCGTTTGTACTACATTCCCTTACCCAAAATGCTTTGCTGGATACCGGTACCAGCAAAGCCGGTTTAGGGTATGAACCCCAGTATAATTTTGAAGACACGTATCCCCAAATTGCGGCGTGGCTGCAGCAGCTAGGCGGGCCCGATTGGTATTTAAAAAACCTGACGCAGGCCCCTTGGGAATTAGGCCAGAAATTTGCAAATATACCTTTATGAAAATAACCTGCCATTTAATAATAATCTTCTTTACCTGGCTACCGGTTTATAAAATATCGGCCCAGGATAATTGGGAATTGAAAAAAAACGAAAACGGCATTACAGTTTATTCCCGCGGCATTACGAACGAAAAGCTTAAAGAAATAAGGGTGGTTTGCGAGTTGCCGGGCACAACGGCCCAATTAAAAGAAATTCTGCAAAATGTGGGCGGGCACGCCCGCTGGGTTTACCTCACCAAAAAAACCAACCTGGTAAAAAAGGTAGATGACCAGACGCTTATTTATTACAGTGCCTCCGATATGCCCTGGCCGGTAACCGACCGCGACCTGGTGGTAGAGCTAACGATTACGGAAGCCCCTGATTCCGGAAATTTATCTATCCGGGCCAAAAGCATTTCGGACTACCTGCCGCCTAAAAAAGATTATGTCAGGGTTCCTTATTCGCTGGCTACCTGGGAAGTAGTGCCGCTACCGAATAATAAATTAAAAGTCGATTATACATTCCGGGTAAATCCGGGCGGCGATATACCCAGCTGGATAGTAAATGCGGCGGCTACAACCGGTCCTTATAATACTTTTGTAAAATTAAGAGATTTATTAGCCGCCAAGCAGGCCCGGTAAATCCTAAAACTTTTTCCGGGCTTGGTAGTTAAAGAAGCACATTTTAACCTTTATGCCCGAACTGCCCGAAGTAGAAACTTACCGCCGTTATTTTGAAGAAACAGCCTTGGGCCAGACTGTAGCCCACCTGGAAGTAGAAGATCAGCGACAACTTACCACCGATTTTGATACCCTGCAGCAAGCGTTAAAAGGCGCACAGTTTACCGGGGCACATCGTATTGGCAAACACTTTTTGATAAACCTCAGTACCAGCAAAACCCTGGTTTTACATTTTGGCATGACCGGCGATTTGGCCTATTACCGCGATGCCGAAGACACGCCCCGCTTTGCCCGCATTGTTTTTCATTTCCAGAACGGCTTTCGGTTGGCCTTTATCGATTCGCGCAAGTTCGGCCGCGTAGGGTTGGCCGAAAGTATAGAAGCGTACCGCCAGGAAAAGAGACTTGGTCCCGATGCGCTGGATATAAGCCTGCTGCAATTGCAGGCTAGCCTGGGAAAACGCAAAGCACCTGTCAAATCTTTGTTGCTGGATCAGAAAATTCTGGCTGGTATAGGCAACTGGATTGCCGATGAAGTCTTGTTTCAGGCACAAATATTTCCGGCTAAACTGGCTAACCAACTTTCGTCGGCCGAATTTAAGCGGTTACATGCTGCCATTCTGTACGTCTTAAAAACCGCCATTGAGGAGGAAGCCAATTACGGCAACTTCCCCAAAACCTTCCTCATCCATGCCCGGGGCTGGGACGATAGCGCCTTAAAACCCGCCGAACGGCAGGTTTGTCCCCAGCACCGCACGCCACTGAACATAATCAAAGTAGGCGGCCGCACTACCTACTTTTGTCTGGTTTGCCAGCCGCAATAAATACTGGTCGCATCAATTGCCCTCCCGGAATATATTATACCAAATAGCAAATAACAGCTTCCTTAGCAGCACAGCCAATAGCTTTCCTTACCTAAGTCCGTCATGCTGTTAAGAATCTTCTGCCTGAGTTGGAATAGCAGGCAATAAACCAAATCTGTTATTTGCCTGTAACGCCTTCTAATCAGAAGATTCCTTCGGAGCGGACTTAGGTAAGGAATGATTTATATGTGCTGCGATAGAAGGTCTTTAGTACTAGCTGGTATAATATAATTAAATGAAGAATATTAAATAAATAGTCCTCTTGACTTGCTTCATATTGCCAGCCCACTGCGGGGAAAAGGAAGGATTATCCTATTTAAAACTATAATGCGGATTTTAAATCCGAAGGAGAACCGCTTTACCGGTATTTCCCAGCATTGTGTGGTGTAACGAACAAATATAACTTATTTCAAGATCACTGCTGTTAGCAAAAGCTAATCCCTTAATTACTATTTAGATCATTAAACAACCTGAATACCATTTGATTATAATTCATCCTTTATATAACAAAATAAATAAATTTTATATATTATTATCAGAGTCCGGTTAAAACAATTTAAAATATTTTTTTCTGCTTTCCGTACGACTCTAAAAATTAGCCTTATCTGCTATATTGGGATAAGACAAAATTATTTAAACAAAATCAGCTGTTTTCTTTGGATATATTTATTTTATCTCTACTTTTAAAAGCTGTATTATTTAAATATAGCTAACCAATTATGCTTTAGGTATATCTTCCGTATTAATTATTATTTCTAATACCAAAACTGATAAGCTATTAAGTTCTGGTTCCGCGGGAAAGGTCATTTACAATTATCATTTTAAGCTTTAAAAATAATCTTTGGTCATCCATAAACCAGGAACCTTAGCAGAAATATCTTGTAATTAATTTTCATTAATCTATTAAATATTAAATCTATACTCTAAACTTTTACAAATCAGTTGGTATGAAAATCAAATCTATCTTATTACCCGGCAAATCGATAATAGCTGCTGGCATCCTGTCGATGATGGTATTTGCAGGTTGCGACAAAAA
>JAQBNV010000104.1 GCA_028288395.1 Adhaeribacter sp.
TATCTGAATCGGAATTTAAGGTGCTGCAATACGAGTTTAAAGATGGTTTGAACAAGTACCTGGCCCAGGCCAACGGACAGGTAAAATCGCTGGATCAGCTTATTGCCTTTAACAAAGCGAACGAGGCCAAAGCCATGCCTTATTTTAAACAGGAAATTCTCGAAAGTTCTGCCAAACTCGGCGATCTCACCAGCCCGCAGTACCTTGATGCCCTAAATAAAAACCTCACCATCTCCCGCCAAACCATTAATAATTTATTAAAGGAACATCAGCTGGATGCCATAATGGGTCCAACTTACGGGCCGCCGTGGTGCATCGATTTGGTGAACGGCGATTATTCTACCGGTTACGGGTTCACGTCGCCGGCCGCTATTTCGGGTTACCCACACATTACGGTACCAATGGGACTGGTGCAGGGCTTACCGATTGGTTTATCGTTTTTCAGCACCGCCTATACCGAAGGCGAGTTAATAAAGTTGGCTTATGCCTACGAACAAGCCTCTAAAAACCGGGTGCTACCCACTTTCAAACTATCGTCCGGATTAACTTAAACCCGGATCGGAATGATTAAACCAGGAAATATTCAGGTAAATATTAAAGGATAAAACAAGACTGTTCTGAACCAGGAATCCGTCCGCTAAAGGCGGACAGATTAGATTAACTAATTAAAATTATTACAGCTGCTCCAACCACCCTTAAACAGCAACCCCGACATTACCTAAACGGTATACGGAGTTGAGAAATACGCCTGCCCGGTTGGGTTATAGTTATTTCCTGAAACTTTATTTTATTTATCCGGTAATCTCCTAAAAGGCAGGATTAATATATTTTAATATAAAATTTCTTTTTACATCTGTTTTCACAAGGGGCGGCATTTAATCTTTTGCGCCGGCAATAGAAACAGGTTTTATAGCAGCAATAAAATTAATTAAAGCTTACGCCAGTAGCCTTTAAATTGTGTTTATTAAAACAGGACCTACGACTCAACAATTAACCTATGCTCAGACTGGATGAACTCTCGCTTAACATACCCGAAACAACCAAGCCCCGGGTAGTTATTATTGGCGGTGGATTTGGCGGAATAAACCTGGCCCGCAAATTACCGGGTAAAGAATTTCAGGTGGTGATGTTTAACAAGCAAAATTATCATGGCTTCTGGCCGCTATTGTACCAGGTTGCTACCGCCGGGCTAGAGCCCGATTCTATTGCCGAACCCCTGCGCAAGATGTTCGACGAAGATTACGAAGATTTTCATTTCCGGCCCCTCCGGGTAAACCAAATTAATCCCGAAATCAAAACCGTTTCGACGATTATTGGTGATTTGCGGTACGACTACCTGGTTATTGCCACCGGTACCAAACCCAATTATTTCGGCAACGACCAGATTAAAAAGTTTTCTTTCCCGCTGAAACAAATACCGGACGCGCTTAACCTGCGCAGCCAGTTGCTGCAGTCGTTTGAGCTGGCCAACATGACAAAAGACCCGGAAAGGCGGCAGAGTTTGCTTAATATTGTAATTGTGGGCGGTGGCCCTACCGGCGTAGAAATGGCCGGTTCGCTGGCCGAAATGCGTAAACATGTGCTGCCCAGCGACTATCCCGGCATGGACTTCAGCCTGATGAATATTTATTTAGTAGAAGGTTTAGACCGGGTATTACCGCCCATGTCGCCGGAGTCGAGCCATAAAACCCAGAAGTACCTGGAAGAAATGGGCGTTATTATCAAGCTGAAAACCCTGGTAGAATCGTACGATGGCGAGGTGGCTACGTTTAAGGGCGGCGAACAAATACGTACCCAAACGCTGGTGTGGGCCGCCGGGGTGGCTGGCGCCACTGTAGAAGGTATGCCGGCCGAATCGGTGGAACGCGGTAAATACGTGGTAAACCAGTTTAACCAGGTAAAAGGCTTTACAGATATTTTTGCCATCGGCGATATTGCTAAAATGACCAGCGATTTATTTCCGAATGGGCATCCAGGCGTGGCCCAACCCGCCATTCAGCAAGGAGTGCACCTGGCCAAAAACCTGCGGCGGTTGTTGCGGGGCGAAACTTACCAGCCATTCGAATATTTCGATAAAGGCTCGCTGGCCATCATCGGCCGCAACCGTGCTGTGGCCGACCTGCCCGGGAATATTAAACTGGGTGGCTGGATAGCCTGGATAGCCTGGTTGTTTGTGCACATTTATTACCTAATCGGTTTCCGGAATAAAATGATAGTTATCCTCAACTGGGTTTACCGGTTCTTTACTTACGAGCGGGGTACACGCCTGATTATCCGGGCTTTTGTGCGCAAAGACGATAAACAGGGCCAGGAATTTATAAAGCTGCAACGCATGGATTAGCCGGATAATAAATTATCAGCTTACAGAATCCCGCAGGAATAAAATAATTATAAACCCGGCAATATTTGTTCGATGGGCGTTTCGCCATTGAAAGCTTTTACCAGCTGGCCCTCATTTGAATAAATAAAAAGACTGGGCGAATCCATCGGCCCTACGGTATTCAAGATATTTTCTATAGTAGCCTGGGCAAAAGTAAAGTTTGGTTCGAAAGCAATTTTATAATCCTGCGAAAATTTCCGGAGCTCCGGCAACCCCGCATTGGTTATAAAATAAACTTTATAGTCGCGGAAAGCGGCCAGGTTTTCCCGAATCTGCACGGTTTCGCGCTGGCAATGGTCACAATCGGGCTGAAAAAAGAATAAAACGGTTTTTCCCGACAGGTTGTTGGCCATCAGCGGCGTACCGTCGAGTTTAATCAGGGGTAAAGCCGGCAAATCGGTGCTGGCTTCAACGGCAGTGGGTACATTGTTTTCTACCACCGGCGCTTCTTGGGCAGGCAGGGTACTTTTGTTATTATTGCAACTGCCGATAGTTAATACTAACCCGAGCATTTTAACTAAAAATAAACCTTTTTTCATAGCCCTAATTTATACCTTTCCATTATTATATTAATAGCTTAATCCGATAAATTAAAACCGCTTATCAACGGCTGGTTTTAATTAGTAAAAAAAAAGTAAACTGATTTTATTTTAATAGACCGGAATAGCACGTAGGCTGTATTGATTTTTACTTAATATTACCTGATGAATCCACGCCTCGAAATAAAATATTGTACCCAGTGCCGTTGGCTGCTGCGGGCTGCCTGGATGGCCCAGGAAGTACTTACAACCTTTGAAACCGAACTCGGCGAAGTGGCCCTGGTACCTGGTACCGGGGGTATTTTCGAAGTACGGCTAAACGAAGAACTGATTTATTCCCGTAAAGAAGCCGGCCGTTTCCCGGAGTCGAAAGAGTTAAAGCAGCTTATCCGGGACCGCATTGCGCCCGAAAAACCCCTGGGCCACAGCGACCGGGAATAAACCCATAACATTAATAAATAATCGTCGGCCCGGCTTTTAGTGCAACAGTTCTTTCCCGGATAGCTTAACTTTTAAAAACCACTTCCGTTTTAATTTGGAATGTATTTAAATCCGGCG
>JAQBNV010000110.1 GCA_028288395.1 Adhaeribacter sp.
TTCTGTAAAAGATAAAAAAAAATTTGCCAAAAATATCCTTTTTCCGGTTTGTAACATCAATCTGGCACACCAACGTAAGCCTTCCTGTTGGCTGAACAGCTTTTAACTTACTTTATTAGAAAATAAATACCTGGTAATTTTGAAAGCGGAATGTTGCGCGGGAAGATAGATAAATGGGAACTGGTTGGTTGGTAAGGATTGAGGTTTAAAATATAATGAATTTAGGGTAAAGTATTTTCCAGCTGCTAGCTATAGATTTGTGCTGGCTACTAAATTTCTTAAATAGGATCTTTGGAATTATACCGCATAAAAGGTTAAAAGAGCCGTTTTTGCGTTTTACCAACAACTTGCCGGTTAAAAGAAGCGGCTAATGCGGATTCGCGTAATCCTTTTTAAATATTAAATTAATTCTTATGAACACCCGACATGCTTATGATAGCTGGGCTGCCCAATATGATTTTGATAAAAATAGTACCAGGGACCTGGAAGGAGTGGCTTTTCGCACAACTTTAGCTAATCTCTCCTGTCAAAATTGCCTTGAAATTGGCTGCGGAACCGGAAAAAATACTTCCTGGCTGGCGCAAAAGGCAGAGCACGTAACAGCCATGGACTTCTCGGAGGAAATGCTGGCACGAGCAAAAGGAAAAATTAAATCAAACCGGGTAAATTTTATTCAGGCCGTCATTACCGAAGACTGGCCTTTTGGAGCGGCAAACTACGACCTCGTAAGTTTTAGTTTAGTACTCGAACACATTGCCAACCTCGATCCCATTTTTAAAGAAACAGCCAGGGTTTTAAGGCCGGGCGGCCAGGTTTACATCGGCGAACTGCATCCGTTTAAGCAATATACCGGCGCCAAAGCCAACTTCGCTACCGAAACTGGCCGTAAAGAGCCCGACTGTTTTATCCACCATGTTTCGGATTTTACCCAAGCTGCCAAAAAACAGCATTTAGTTCTCCTGGATATAAATGAATATTTTGATCAGGAAGACAAAAGCGGCGTGCCCCGAATATTAACCCTCCTCCTGGGAAAACCACGGCTTTAAACTGGGCGGGGAACCCGGGTTATTTTACTTCATTGGCTAGTTCCAAATGATTTTCAGGATTCAGGTTTTTAAAATCCAGTATATTCTGCAGCGTGGTTTCGGCAATTTTCTGCAGGGCATTGCTGGTTAAGAATGCCTGGTGTCCGGTTATCAAAACATTGTTAAATGAAAGCAGCCGCATAAACACATCATCCTGAATAACCTGGTCAGACAGGTCTTCAAAAAACAAATCGCCTTCTTCTTCATATACATCCAGGCCCAGGTAACTGATATGTTCTTTTTTCAATCCTTGGATAACGGCCGGCGTATAGATCAAGGCGCCGCGGCTGGTGTTAATGAGCATAACCCCTTTCTTCATTTTAGCAATCGATCCGGCGTTAATCAGGTGGTGCGTTTCGGGGGTAAGCGGGCAGTGAAGGGAAATAATATCGGACTGGGCGTAAAGCTGATCGAGGGTAGTAAATTCTATGCCGATGCTGCTGGCTTCGGCGGGCTCCGCTACATCATAACCAAATACGCGGCAGCCAAAACCTTTCAGAATTCGGGCGGTGGCCAAACCTATTTTGCCTAAACCTATCAATCCGGCAGTTTTGCCGTGCAAATCAAATCCCAGTAAACCGTTTAAGGCAAAATTGCCTTCCTTCACGCGGTTGTAAGCCCGGTGGGTTTTACGGTTTAACGTTAAAATAAGTGCCAGGGTATGTTCGGCTACCGCGTACGGCGAATAAGCCGGAACCCGCACGACTTTAATGCCCAGTGTTCGAGCCGCTTTTAAATCCACGTTATTAAAACCTGCGCAACGCAAGGCCAGCAATTTTACGCCCTGGCTGGCCAAAACCTGTAATACTTCGGAGGTAACCGCATCGTTTACAAAAACACAAACAACATCGTATCCCTGGGCCAATACGGCGGTTTTGCTGTTTAAATGGGCTTCCAGAAAGTTTATTTCGAATTTAAACCCTTGGTTTACTTCCGTAAAAAATTGCTGGTCGTAGGGTTTGGCACTAAAGAATATTATTTTCATAACTCATATTTTAAATCGATTTTGCCCCTGAAATTATTAATTGCAGGCGGATCTAGGCTTCCCAACTTCGGTCGTTTTATACCTAACTTAATTAGATTAAGACTTTCGCAAAAATTCCCCCAAAGGTTAAAAGAGCCGTGTTGCGTATTTTTACAGATAACCTGCTGGTCAAAAGAGGCGGCAAGACGGCTTTACGTAAGTCCTATAGAAATTAAAAGAACACAGCCGGTCGCCATGGTAGGGTGGCCTAATATAAATAGGAACACGCTAATAAAGGTTAAAGTAAAAGCTTAAAATCTAAACAAAAAATAACCTTTGTCACCGGCTCAGTTGATAAAATGCACTTTCGGTATAATGTTAAAGAAAATATAAATGCTGATAATCAGAAAAATGAATACCCAGGATAGTGCAGCGGTAGCGGACCTTACTACCCAACTCGGATATAAAACGAATATTTTGGCTACCACCAAACTTATAGCTGAAATAAGTAACCGCCCGGAAGATTTGGTGCTGGTGGCAGTGGTGGATGAATATATAGCCGGCTGGGTTCATGCTTTTCAGGCCATTCGGCTGGAGTCTGGTTCTTTTGTCGAGATTGGTGGTTTAGTAGAAGACGCGCGGTACCGGGGCCGCGGCATCGGTAAAATGCTGATAGAAGAGGTAAAAAAATGGAGCGACTGGCGACAGGTTAACCGACTGAAAGTCAGATGTAGTACCAAACGATTAGCTAGCCACCGGTTTTACAGAAATAAATGAACAGAAAATATTTGAATTAAAAATCTGAAAAATAAAAATTAGAAAAGGAAAAGCGATTCAGCTGCGAGGAAAAAATAAAGGCTTGGTTGCCGGGCTAATTATGCGGATTATTCGAAAAAGTCATATACTGGGCGGCAGTTGGGTTTACCCGGTGAGATAATATTAACTTAGTGTCGACGGGCTTCGTTAAGAGAAACCGAAAACCTTATTATGAAACAATGGAACAAGAGCAGACAACCTTATTAAAAGATTATTCGCTGGAAGAGCGGGGCGCCTATTTAGCTGCCCTGGCTACCATGGCCTCGGCCGACGGCCAGGCCTCCGACGAAGAACTGGAATTTTTGCGCCTGATGGGCGAGGCCGCCGAATTACCGGATAATATCCAGGAGGAAGTGGTACAGATTGCCCGTAACCCTTCCCAAATAAGCCTGCAACGGTGCCTGGACCTGCTTAAGACCAGTCAGTTGCGCTTTTCGTTTGTAACCGATATTATCAGTTTTGCCAAAGCCGACGGCCAATATACGCCCGAAGAACAAAAGCATATCCAGCAAATGGCCGATTACCTGGGGATCAACCAGAAGCAATTCAGCCTCCTCGACCAGTTTGTAAATAAAGCCAACGATGCGCAGCAAAAAGGGGAGGATACCACTTCGCCGGCTTTTGTAAATAAAAGCGGCTTCGGCGATATGTTTAAAAATGCCGGTATTTCGCCCCAAATGGTGCAGGGCATGCTGGGTATCCTGGCACCTATCGTAATCAGCCGCATGATGAGTGGTGGCCGGCGTAGGCACGGCATGATGGGCGGTATGGGTGGCTTAGGTGGCGGACTGCTGGGTGGTTTACTGGGCGGCGGCATGATGGGGGGCGGTATGTACCGGGGCGGCTCCGGAGGCAGTGGACTGGGCTCCATTATTTCTATTCTGGGCGGGCTAAACGGCCGGCGCGGCTACGGCAGCATGGGTTCGGGCGGTTTAGGCGGTTTGCTAGGTGGCCTGTTCGGCGGTGGCCGGCGTGGGTCAGGCTGGTAAATCTTGCCCTGGTTAGGGCAAGATTTACCAGCCTTTTTTATTATAAATGCACGCGATTTAAAAATTAAATGACCACCATTAGTAACGAGTACATGCAGCAGATGCTGCCCAAGGCCGGCCCTATACTGTTTTTCTATTAAAAGCCGGGCCTAACCGCGATCAGTCGGATGCCGGGCAGATTCAGTGGGAGTATAAGCGGTATATGTTTAGCCTGCGGGCCGAAGGTAAGTTGAATATTACCCTGCCGGTAGAGGATAACAGTGACTTGATGGGCATTGGCATATTAAATATACCCGTATTTTTTTAGACAACCAGAACCCCGAAATATTATTTGCCAAATTACACAACAAGCAGCTAAAGGGCACCTCTGTAGAATTGTGGAACGGTCCGAACGGGTATCATAACTGGGGTGGTAATTTACCAATAGAAGGGTTTGTAACCGGCTATCAGCTTAAAGTTGGGACCCCTTTCAGTTGGAGTAACCCGGCGCATGCCACCCAGCCATACAAAAATCGTGATCCGCGGTTTTATGCTTCTATCCTTTATAACGGGGCAACCTGGCGAAACAGCCCTGCCGATGCGGTGGACACCGAGCCAAACGGCATCATTCAAACGGGCAGTACAGCGGTTTGGAATGCGGCGACTAACAAAGTAGAGGTAGCTTGGGGCGTAGATACCCGTTTCAGTCC
>JAQBNV010000115.1 GCA_028288395.1 Adhaeribacter sp.
CGATATTTTTTTCATGAGCCGCACCGAAGCCGTAAACGGGTAAACCGTGCAAATAATGGCCAGCACCAGCAGCCAGACCGCATCGAGCCAGGTAACTGCTAAATTAATAGCGCCGGTATCGGTAAACCAGCGGGTATAAACCGGGAAGAAGAGGGCCGTGGCCAGGCAGGCGCCGGCCATTTCGTAGCAACTGATAATGGCGGGCCGGTAGGTTTTAACCAGGCGGGCATTTACAATCGAAAAAACCGCGCTCAACAACGCCGAAGCCACCGCCATTACAATGCCCAGCACCTGGTCCACCTCGAAGCGGAAAATCAGGTATAAGCCCAGGATAATGAGCACGGCCATGAATATTTCGTGGGCCTGAATTTTCTTTTTCGTAAATATTGGTTCCAGAATGGCCGTCCACAGGCTAACCGTAGACATGCCGGCTAAACATATAGCCACCGACGAAACCCGCGCCGAAGCAAAAAACAAGATCCAGTGGGCGGCAATAATAAAACCAACGCCCATAATCCGGATAAAGGCCCGACGCCCCACGTTAAAGGAAATCCGGCGGACGTAAAGAATAAATGCCAGCGTCGCGGCGGCCAGTAAGGTCCGGACAAAAACCAGCTCCACCGCCGGAATAGAGATCAATTTCCCCAGAATAGCGGTGAAGCCCCACAGGAAAACAATAAAATGGAGCTCCAGGTAATTTTTAAAACTGACGGCCTCTTTCAAAATAATTTAATTTACTTATGCCTGCCCGGTTTGGCATGAGCCGGACGAGCGGAATATTGCGGTTAGAAATAAAACGGTTGTGGGTAGAATTGGGGCAGAAAGATGATGAACGATTCTTTACCTGGGCACCGTTTTATAAAGCACAATACCCACACAAGTAAAGATAATGGAAGGTATCCAGGCGGCAACCATGGGCGGTACATCGCCTACCTGGGCCAGGCTGCGGCTCATAATTACAAAAATAATAAAGATAAAGGCCAGCACAAACCCCAATGCAATCTGGAAACCAACGCCGCCACGGGCTTTCCGCGAACTCAGAATAACCCCGATTACTGTAAGAATAATAATGGCAAAGGGATAACTAAAGCGTTCGTATTTTTCGATGAGGTATATTTCCACATCATCGGCCCCCCGCAACTGTCGTTCGCCTATGTACCGGTTTAATTCGGGTAAGGTAAAGGTTTCGGCAAGCCGGTAAGTACTCGCAAAGTCTTTGGGTAATAAATTCAGGGTGGTATCTACGGGATTGTTATGCACCACTATTTCTTCTTTGTCGCCGGTAATAATCCGGAGTACGTAGCGGTCGAGGTGCCATTTCTTTTTTTCTTCGTTCCAGCTGATGGCATCGGCGGTTAGTTTACGTTTCAGGGTGCCGTCTTCGATGGTTTCCATGGTAAAGCGGTAGCCAATATTAGCTGTGTTGTTGTAGCTTTCCATGTAGGCATACTGCGTAGGCGAGAGCTTAAAGTGAATATTGCGCTGGTCGAAGGTGTACGGGTTTTTAATATATTTAACTTCAAAAGCCACTCGGGTTTTATTTGCGTTGGGAATAACCCAGCCAATTAAAGCAAAAGTTGCCCCGCCAATAATAGCCGCGCCCCACACATAAGGCACAATAAAACGCTTAAAACTAACCCCGCTGCTCAGAATAGCCACCACCTCCGTATGTGAAGCCAGCTTGGCCGTCACAAAAACGGTTGCAATAAATACCGTTATGGGGCTGAGCATGTTGGCGTAAAAGGGAATCAGGTTGATGTAATAATCAAACAGAATAGATTTGATGGATACATTGTGCTGAATAAAATCGTCATTTTTTTCGGTAAAATCGATAACGCAAATTATAGAAATCAGAATCAACACCACAAAAACAAAGGTGGTCAGGAATTTCTTAAGAATATATTTATCGAGCAGTTTCATTAGCTGAAGTAACTTATTTCGTTATTCGTTGGTCGTTAATCGTTGTTCGATAAACATTAAACACAAAGTTTTTGGAGAAATTGAGCAAAGTGATTTTATTGATTATAATAAATAACGATTTAAGTATTACAAATTACATTATTAATAATGGCTGCAAATTTATAATTATAAATCCGGACAACGAATAACAATTAACGAACAACGAAACCTACAACCGCTGCATTACTTGTTTCACCATTTTGTCTTTCCAGGCCAGGTAGTCGCCGGAGATAATTTGTTCGCGGGCTTGTTTTACAAGCCACAGGTAAAAAGTCAGGTTGTGTACGCTCGATATCTGGGAACCCAGCATTTCGCCGCTATGCACCAGGTGACGTAAATAGGCTTTGGAATAGAAAGTGCTGGCATAACCCCCAATGGTTTCATCAATCGGTGAGAAATCGTTTTTCCAGCGTTCGTTCCGAATATTAATAATCCCCTGCGAGGTGAAAAGCATACCGTTACGGGCATTGCGGGTAGGCAGTACGCAATCGAACATGTCTACGCCCAGGGCAATATTTTCGAGGATATTCGCGGGTGTGCCTACGCCCATCAGGTAGCGGGGTTTATCGGCGGGTAAAATATCGCATACCAGTTCCGTAAACTCGTACATCATCTCGGCCGGTTCCCCCACCGAAAGGCCGCCAATAGCGTTACCCTCCCGGTTAAAAGACGCAATGGTTTCAGCCGACTGGATGCGCAAGTCTTTGTAGGTGCTGCCCTGTACAATCGGGAATAAGGTTTGCTCGTAGCCGTATTTGCCTTCCGTGCTGTCGAAGCGGTCGCAGCAGCGTTGCAGCCAGCGGTGCGTCATGTCCACCGACCGTTTGGCATAGTTGTATTCGCAAGGGTAGGGGGTGCATTCGTCGAAAGCCATGATAATATCGGCCCCGATAATCCGCTGAATATCCATAACGCCTTCGGGTGAGAAAAAATGGCTCGACCCATCGATGTGGGATTTAAACTTCACGCCCTCTTCCACAATTTTGCGGGTGCCCGAAAGCGAATATACCTGGTAGCCGCCGCTGTCGGTTAAGATAGGTTTATCCCAGCCGTTAAATTTATGCAGGCCGCCTGCCTGTTCCAGCACCTCCAGGCCGGGCCGCAGGTATAGGTGGTAGGTATTGCCCAGAATAATCTGCGCTTGAATATCATCCGTTAGTTCGCGCTGGTGCACAGCTTTAACGGTGCCGGCCGTACCTACAGGCATAAAAATAGGCGTTTGGATGGTGCCGTGCGCGGTGGTTATTTCGCCCGCCCGGGCTTTGGAATGAGTATCTTTAGCGGTAAGTTCAAATGTCATGGTAGGTGCTGCCGGAAAATCTTTAATTATCGTCTGCCGGTAAAAAAAAGCAGAAGCGGCCGGATTCCGGCATTAAACAGCTGGCAAAAATACGGCTTATTATTTAATTTGCCGAACCAGCTCCCGTTTATTCCTGCAACCTAAGTTTAATCGGTAAAATTGAGCTAATATTACAGGCTCATTCCGGAATATTATTTGGCTACTGGTATCCTGTATTTCCTGCTTTTGGTTTGTGTGCTCATTCAGTGGGGATATGCCTTTTACTATTTTATACCCTTTTATCTTTATAAACCGCCCGTAGCAGATCCGGGGCAGGCGGCCTGGCCGGTTTCGGTGATAATAGCAGCGCACAACGAACTGACAAATCTGAAACGGCTCCTGCCGGCCGTTCTGGCACAAGATTACCCGCACTTTGAAGTGATTGTGGTGAATGATCGCTCAACAGATGAGTCGGGGGCTTACCTGGAAAGCCTGGAAAAACAGTACAAGAATTTCCGCCATCTTACAATTACCAACGCTGACCGCCCGGAAAATCAGAAGAAATATGCCCTTAGCCAAGGCGTTGCCCAAGCCCGGTACGAATATCTATTATTAACCGATGCGGATTGTATGCCTTTGAGTAATAATTGGATAGGATCGATGATGGCGGGCTTTACCGCGGGCGTGGCTATTGTGCTGGGTTATTCGCCATATAGGAAAAAAAGAGGGTTTTTAAATCATTTAATCCGTTTTGAAACCTTGTTATCGGCAATCCAGTATCTGTCTTTTAGTGTAAAAGGAAAGGCATACATGGGCGTGGGCCGGAACTTAGCATACACCAAAACGTGTTTCAATCAAAATAATGGATTCAAATCACATATTAATACCTTAGGAGGAGACGATGATTTATTTATACGGGACGCTGCTCCCCAGCACAAAGTAAATATTGCCATCACTAAAGAAAGTCAGACCGAAAGTATTCCAAAAAGTACATACCAGGAATGGGTTATTCAGAAAAGGCGCCACCTGAGCGTGGGCCGCTATTACAAATTGCCTGACAAATTACGGATTGGAATATTCATGGTATCTAACATTTTCTTTTATTTGATCTCGATTTTTCTTTTGTTTGTGCCGGATAATATAATATTACTCGGCATACTTTTTACCCTACGCAGTATCGTTGTATACTTTGTATATGTTTTATTAGCCCAAAAAATTAAAGAACCTTTGTCGGTTTTTCTCTTGCCCGTGCTGGATTTGGTATATTTTATAAACTACCTGATGCTCGGAGCCTCTGTATTAATTCTTAATAAAGTAAGATGGAAATAAACAATAAACAATTTTCTGCTAAAGCAAAACATGATTTTAAACTTATTCAGGCGGCAGTAGAGGATGGCGATGAAAAGGCCTACGCGGAGTTGATGAACATTTACAAGAAGCCTGTTTACCACGTGGTACTCAAAATGGTACGCAACCCCGACGATGCCGAAGACTTAACTATCGAGGCCTTTGCCAAAGCTTTCCGCAACCTGCATAAATTTAACCCGGAGTATGCTTTCAGCACCTGGCTTTTCCGGATTGCTACGAACAACTGCATCGACTTTATCCGGAAAAACAAAATTAAAACCATGAGCATCGACTCGGCCATTAAAATAGACAATGGCGACGAGATAAACATTGATTTTAAAGACATGAACCTCAACCCGCAGGAGAGTGCCATCAAAAACCAGAAAATTCAGATCATGCAGTTTATTGTGAGCAAGCTGCCCGATAAATACCAGCGTCTGGTTACCCTGCGTTATTTCGACGAGCTGTCTTACGAAGAAATCGCCACCGAGCTAAATGCGCCTTTGGGTACCGTTAAAGCCCAGTTGCACCGCGCCCGCGAGCTCCTCTACGACATGGTAAAAAACAAAAAACATTTAATTTAAGCTTTCAAGCGGCTACAGCCGCTAATTCTAATAGCTAATAATATGGCCCCAATACCCACCCCGGTGTTGGGGCTTCTTTTTGCGGTATATTTTTTAACTTTGTGCTTCGCTACAAAACCATTTGCTTCATGACCGGCCAGGCAGCTTTCGTTATTACCCAATATTTCCCGGATATTACTCCCCGGCAGGCAGAACAATTTAACCAGTTAGAGCAACTGCTGCGCGACTGGAACCTGAAGATAAATGTTATTTCGCGCAAAGACATGGACCAGATTGCCCTGCACCATATCCTGCATTCGCTGGGTATTGCCAAAGTAGTTGGGTTTCCGGCGGGCAGTTCGGTTATGGATGTGGGCACAGGCGGTGGTTTGCCCGGCATTCCGCTGGCCATTTTGTTTCCGGAAGTTAAGTTTAACCTGGTCGATTCGATTGGGAAGAAAATTACGGTGGTCCAGGAAATAGCCCAGGCCCTGCACCTGCACAATGTTAAAGCCACCCAGGCCCGGGCCGAACAGGTTAACGAGAAGTACGATTTTGTGGTAAGCCGCGCCGTAGCCCGCCTGGGCGAGTTTTATACCTGGATTCACAACAGCTT
>JAQBNV010000134.1 GCA_028288395.1 Adhaeribacter sp.
TAGCTGTTCTCTTCAATTTTACGCGAAAAGAATTCAATCTCTTCGGATGGTAAATCAACGGAAGTATAGCTGTTTATTTTATGATAAAAGCTATTTATGGCTTCCCAGAGCTCAATCGAAATACTGTCGCGGGCACCACGGGCATTCTCGCGAATCATACCAATATACCCCAGTACCGAGAAAGGATTATCTTCCGAAATGGCAATATAGCTAATCACTGCATCATCCAGCAACTGCGTCTGAACCTTGTCGTATCCCTGCCGGGCACCGGACATTTCCAAAATAGATTCCAGTACTAATTCCTTTTTTTGGCCCGGTGGCGCATCTACCGAAGATACATACTGTACCTTCGTGTACCGGGCGATATGCTCGGCCCGCTCAATATAGCGTCCCAGCCAGAACAAGCTATTTCCTATTCGTGATAGCATTAATAATTAATGATTATTTAGTTAATATTATTTCCCCAATTGAAGGAGAACCTGCGAGCAGTACCATTCTGTATTTTATTTACCTAAAGGAAGCCTTATGGGCCACTCTCAACCCAAAAGCTATTATTCCATTACCCAGGTATCTTTGGAACCACCGCCCTGCGAAGAATTTACAATCAGGGAACCCTTCTTCAGGGCCACCCGCGAGAGGCCACCTTTTAACACATACTGTCGGTCTTTGCCCAACAAAGTAAAAGTCCGTAGGTCGACGTGGCGGGGCTCAAAGCATTCCTCTTCTTCTATAAAAGTAGCGTGCGTGGAAAGCGCCATAATAGGTTGAGCAATATATTTGCGCCGGTTCCGGACTATCAGATTTTTAAACTCACTTAGCTGTTCGGGCGTCGCTTTGCTCCCAATCAGGATGCCGTAGCCGCCGCTTTCATCTACCGGTTTTACCACTAGCTGGTCCATATTTTCCATCACAAATTTAAAATCATCATCCCGGTCGCAATGGTAGGTATGCACATTGTTCAGAATAGGCTCCTGGCCCAGGTAATACCGGATAATATCTGGCGCGTAGTTATACACCGCCTTGTCATCGGCGAAACCGGTGCCCGGGGCATTCAGCAGGCTTACGTTGCCCGCCCGGTAAGCGCCCATAATGCCGGGCACACCCAATACCGAATCGGACCGGTAAGCCAATGGGTCCAGGAAATCATCGTCTAAGCGCCGGTACACCACATCTACCCGCTGGGGACCATTGATGGTTTTCATGTACACAAAATTATTATCAACAAAAAGATCGCGCCCCTCTACCAGCGGAATGCCCATGGTATGCGACAGGAAAGCATGCTCGAAGTAAGCCGAGTTATAAACGCCAGGGGTAAGCACCACGCAGGTAGGAACATCGACGCCCTCGGGGGCTACCGACTGCATGGTGGTGAGTAATTCCTGCGGATATTGATGCACCGTACGCACGTTAAATTCCCGGAACAACGGAAAGAGTGTCCGCTTCATGGTTACCCGGTTAGATAATACATAGCTGATCCCAGACGGGCACCGCAGGTTATCTTCTAAAACGTAATATTGTCCATCGCTGTGCTTTATCAGGTCGGTACCCGATATATGATTATAGATACCGCCCACCGGTTTAAAACCAATCATCTCTTTATTATAATTTTTAGATGAGAAGATAAGCTCAGCCGGTACTACTTTATCTTTCAGGATGCGTTTCTGGTTATAAATATCCTGGATAAACAGGTTTAAGGCTATGCAGCGTTGCAAAATACCTTCTTCGAGCCGGGCCCACTCGGCGGCCGGAATAATGCGCGGAAAGAGGTCGAAGGGAAAGATGCGTTCCACGCCTTTTGCTTTATCGGTATACACCGAGAAAGTGATGCCCTGGTTTAAAAAAGACATTTTTGCGTGTTCGTTCAGCGACCGGAAATCTTCTTTCGAATATTTCTGAAATTGATTATAAATCAGCTCGTAAGCCGGATCTACCTGGCCGCCATTCCGGAATACTTCATCTAAAAATTGCGGTGGGACCTGGTAGTTACCAAATACCCCACTTGCCTGCTCCTGGCGTACTACAACATCCATACTATTATATAAATTAATTTATCTAGTCAAAAAACCGGATAATACAAACCAGCTAATAAATAAAATAAACTGAACCGGCACCTGGTTTATAAAACCAAATACCTTTGTACCCGCCCAAACATTGGAATGACAGCTTTGTAAATTGATATATTACCAGAAGCGATTCCTGTCGGGGCAGAAATATGCCGCTTCTTCAATCTACTTGCCATTGCAGCGTAAGCGGTTTTACATCCGGATGTGAAGGGTACGATTTAAGTATAGCGGTTTGTTTAAGAATGGGCCGATTATAAGTGTGGTAAGCAAAAAATCAGTATTTTATACAAGCCCCTTGGTGCTAAACACCTAAGTAAAATCAGTAAAAAAAGCCATATTTTTTTTCCCGGATGAGTATAAATCACAAGAAAGCCATATTCCTATATGTTCTGCCATATTTGAATTAAGAGCATGTTTAACGGGTTGCGGAATCACATAGCGATGATGAATATTTAAACTTAGTCACCCCCATCACTTTGTCGCCGGTTTGCCAGTCGGTTACAGCCGACCCTACAGTTACTAACTCCCCGGAAAATTCGAGGCCCGGAATAAAAGAAACTTTGGGAGTGGCGCCGTAGAGGCCTTGCATGGCAAAAAATCAGCAAAACTTAGTCCGATGGCCTGCACCTGTACACAAACCTCGTCGGCCTGGGGTAGCCCCAGGTTTTCGCGGTGCAATTTCAGATTGTTAATAGAACTGGCTTTGGGCATGCGGTACACCTGGCGTTCGATCAGGAGCTACGTTTTACAGTTTTATCAATATTCATTATTCACCCAACGGGTCGGGACGCGCGAGGTTTCTGAATTGGTGGCTAGTGCCTATTGGTATGCCTCAGCTTTTTCTATTTTCTGATTGCCAATTTAAGCGAACAAAGCTTTGCAAACGGTTGGTGCCGGATTTATACCTTCCACCGGATTTATTTAAGAAATATTTACAAAAATCGTTGTTGCAAACCACCCCTTTATTATCGTTTTTGCACCGCGCTTGTTTGTACGAAAACCGGTAAATTTAAATTTAACGAAGGCATTTCGTTTGTGGTTTACTGCGATACCCAAGCCGAAATAGATTACATGAGGGAAAAACTATCGGCGGGCGGTGAACCTGGCCAGTGCGGCTGGCTGAAAGATAAATTTGGTTTGTCGTGGCAAATTGTCCCCCGGTTCTGGTAGAACTGTTGCAGGCCCAGGATCCAGAGAAAGTTCAACGCGTAATGGCCGCCATGTTGCAAATGAATAATATTGATATCGGCCGCTTAAAACAAGAGGCCGCACCTGAACTGCTGGTAAAGGGATAACCGGCGGGTAGTTACCTTTGTAAGTATTTATACTCGTGTAAACTAGTTTATAAATAGCAGCAAGCAAAATATTGACTCATCCTCTCAAGTAATACCATTTCACATTTACTACCTTCCGTAAAGCTGACCTCAAAATGAAGAAAACCTGGTAGGTTTTGAAACCTACCAGGTTTAAGTTACATCCAATAGGGCACCTTGTTCATGCGATTTGATATAA
>JAQBNV010000140.1 GCA_028288395.1 Adhaeribacter sp.
GGGTACAATGCGGCCCGCACCGCCGTTGCCGTAAGCGATTCGCCCACCGGCCCCTATACTTACCTGCAATCGCACCGGCCTAATGCCGGTATCTGGCCCGTGAATTTCAACGAAGCCTGGCAGAAAAAAACGATAACAGAAAAAGACCTCAAAGCCTGGAGCGACGAATGGAAGAAAGAAGTAGCCGAAGGTTTGTTTATCCGCCGCGATTTTGAGAAAGGCCAGATGTCCCGCGACATGACGGTCTACGTCGACGACAATGGCAAAGCTTACCATATTCACGCGGCCGAAGAAAACCTGACCTTGCATATTTCGGAACTGACGGATGATTATATAGGCTTTACCGGTAAGTGGATGGTGGTAGCGCCCGCCGGCCACAACGAGGCCCCGGCCATTTGTAAATACAAAGGCAAATATTACCTCATTACCTCGGGTTGCACCGGCTGGGACCCCAATGCGGCGCGTTCTTTTGTAGCTACCTCCATGTGGGGGCCTTGGGAGGCCCTGGGTAACCCGGCGGTGGGGCAAGGTGCCGATTTAACCTTCGAGTCGCAGGGTACTTTTATATTGCCGGTAGCCGGTAAAAAAGATGCCTTTATATTTATGGCCGACCGCTGGCGTCCCAACAATCCCATCGATGGCCGCTATGTGTGGTTGCCGCTGGTTTTCGAAAACGGTAAACCAATATTGCGGTGGCACGACGAATGGAAACTAAATACTTTTGCTGCGGCCCGCCAATAGCCATTTTTGTTAACTTTGGCTTCCTAAATCCTGAACCGAATGTACCCTTTACTGGCCGAAAGTATCCGCGAAAAAGTTTTTTTAGACGACGACGAAATGGAGCTGTGCCAAAGTTTTTTTATCCCGAAAAAGCTCCGCAAAAAGCAATATTTGCTGCAGGAAGGAGAGGTGTGCCGGTACACGGCTTTCGTGGAGAAAGGGATTCTGCGTTCGTACCACGTCGATAAGAAAGACCAAGAGCATATTATCCAGTTTGCGTTCGAAGGCTGGTGGATCGCCGATTCCTATAGTTTCCTCACCAATGAGCCCTCGGCCTATAATATTGATGCCCTGGAAAAGGCAGAACTGCTGCTGCTGACCCAAACGGCGCAGGAAGACCTCTTGCTGCAGGTACCCAAAATGGAGCGGTACTTCCGTATTTTATTGCAGAAAAGTTTAATCGCCATGCAGCGGCGGGTATTAAGCTCTTTGAGTTATACCGCCGAAGAAAAATATATTAAGCTGATGCAGTCTTACCCCGATATCAGCCAGCGCGTGCCCCAGCACCTGATTGCCTCCTACCTGGGCATTACGCCCGAAACCTTAAGCCGCATCCGCAAACAAATCGCCAGCGGTAAATAATTTGCTGGCCGTTTAATATTGCGCTTGATGTAGATCAAGGCTATTTCTTATCCTACATCAATAGAACCCTGCCCGCGGCACCGTAACTTTGTGGTATCAAAACAACGGAAAATTAACCGGAGCTTAAATTTTAAGGGAGGTGAAAACCATGCAGCGAAAACATTTTATTACTACCATTTTAGCAGGAGCAGCAGGCATGACCGGATTATCGGCATTTAATAAATTTACCGGCGATTTAAAAGAAGACGGGCACTTGATGCCGGTGCTTTTTGTCGGCCACGGTTCGCCGATGAACGGCATCGAAGAAAACCAGTTTAACCAGCACTGGGCTAAACTGGCCAAAGAAATTCCTACGCCCAAGGCGGGGTTGGTGGTGTCGGCGCATTGGTTCAGCAAAGGCACCAAAATTACGGCCATGGATTTCCCCCGCACCATTCATGATTTTGGGGGCTTTCCGCAGGAGTTGTTTCAGGTACAGTACCCGGCGCCCGGTAATCCGGCCCTGGCCCAGGAAACCGCCGCCCTGCTGCACAGCGCGCACGTAGAACTCGACCACGACTGGGGTCTGGACCACGGCACCTGGACCATTGTGCGGCACATGTACCCCGAAGCCAATATTCCGGTTTTGCAGCTCAGCATCGATTATACCAAAGGGCCGCAATACCACTTCGACCTGGCCAAAGAACTGTATGCCTTACGTAAAAAGGGCGTGCTGATCATGGGCAGTGGCAATATGGTACATAATTTGCGCATGGTTGCCTGGGATAAAATAAACGAACCAGCTTATGGTTACGATTGGGCCTTGCAGCTAAACGATAAATTTAAAAATTTAATCTCCGCCGGTGATTTTACTGACGTGATTCACTACGAACGCCTCGGTCCGGAAGCCAGATTAGCTATCCCAACGCCAGAGCATTATCTGCCGCTATTGTATACGCTGGGCTTAAAAGGCGAGAAAGATGCCGTTTCGTTCTTTAACGACAAAGCCGTGGGCGGTTCGTTAACCATGACCTCGGTTAAACTGGGTTAACCCGGAAGGATTAAAAATTATTTTACTCCGCAGGCGAACCTTTGGTATTATTTATGTGTATGTACATTAAATGTAAATACATAATATTATTAGATTTAAAACTTTACACAAACCAATAATAGAAATTAAACTTTTTTAAAAATGAAAAAATTAACCTTATCCGCCTTATTTGCTGCCACGTTATTTGTATCAGCCGGCAACCTGGCTACTGCTCAAACCAAAAACGCCGTAGCCGTTAAAAACAACAAAACCAACAAAACTGCCGCTTACCAGGTAGATGCCAGCAAAAGCCAGTTAACCTGGAATGGCAAAAAAGTAACCGGCGAGCATACCGGTACCATTAATGTAGCCAACGGCCAAATATTAGTAGCCGGCAACAAAGTAACCGGTGGTACAGTCGACATCGACATGACCAGCATTAAAAATACTGACTTAACCGATCCGGATTATAACGGCAAACTGGTGGGTCACCTGAAGTCTGATGATTTCTTCTCGGTAGAAAAAAATCCGAAGGCAACTTTTAAAATTACCAGCTTAACCCCTATTAAAGGAGCCAAAGCCGGCCAACCGAACTACACTGTTAAAGGTAATTTAACCATTAAAGGCATCACCAACGCTATTTCTTTCCCGGCTGCGGTGGCCGTTAATAATGGCACTGCTACTGCCAAAGGCGTAGCCACTTTAGACCGCACCAAATGGGATATTCGTTACGGTTCTAAATCTTCCCTCGCCAATATCGGCGATAAAGCCATCAACGATGATTTCACCTTGGATTTCAACATCGTGGCCAAACAAGATGATGTAGCCCGGTTATAATGCGAAAATATTAAAACCAAAAGCCCCGGTGCCTGAAGCGCCGGGGCTTTTTTTATGTTAAATGCTATTATAATCCGTACATTTTAACCTGCCTACAATATTTCTGATAAAGGCAGTTAATTGCTTAAAGTCATGAATGTTCCAAAAATATCTCTCATAAAACCTTCATTCGATCTGAAAATATTTAGAAAGCAGGTATTACGGTTAAGAATATTTCTTAATTGTTAATCCTCACCGGAATGGCGGGTAAGTTTGTTTTTGGCAGGAGATTAAATAATTTTTGCCTGACCTAAAGGCGTTCATTCAGCCGCACCAGCAGATTAATCTTTTTACTGGATTTTGTAATCTCATATAATTCATGCTTTTGCAAAGCCGAAGAGGAAGGTAATGAAAAGAGGAACTGTTTAGAGGAATAATGCCAGTAGAAAGCTATTTTTTATTAATTTACGCTGAACGTAATTGCAGGCAATATGAAAATATATTTACTAGGGGGCATCCTCCTGCTATTTGCCTTTACGGCTTCCGGCCAGATGACCAGCGGCCTGACTGGTAAAAGAGATACTTCTTACACCAATTACAGCGCTTACGAAAGTACCAGAAAGCAACACCCCGATATTAAGTTAGTGCGGGAGAATTTGCCGCCAACGGTGCAGGAGAAGCGAAATATCACGTATTGCAAAATTGGAGAACGCAGCCTGCAGCTGGATGCTTTTTACCCGAAGAAAAAAACGAATAAAAAAACGCCGGCTATCCTGCTTATACACGGAGGCGGATGGCGCAGCGGCAACCGGGGCCAGCATATTCCGTTGGCCCAACAACTGGCCGCGCGGGGGTATGCTTGTTTTACCGCCGAATACCGGCTTTCGACCGAAGCCCTTTATCCGGCGCCTGTCCACGACCTGAAAGCCGCGCTACGCTGGTTGCGGGCGAACGCAAAAGAATTTAACCTGGATACGGCTAAAATAGCGGCCCTGGGATTTTCGGCAGGGGGAGAGCTGGCTGCCTTTATTGGCACGACAAATAAAAATAAGAAATACGAGGGCGAAAATTGCCAACTGAAATTTTCGAGCCAGATACAAGCCATCGTGGATATTGACGGAACCCTTTCTTTTGTGCATCCCGAATCGGGCGAGGGGAATGACAGCCGATCTATTTCGGCAGCTACTTATTGGTTTGGTTTTCCTAAAAAAGAAAATCCGGCGCTCTGGGACGAAGCCTCTCCCCTGAAACACGTTGGTGAAAATACACCACCCATCCTTTTCCTGAACAGTTCCGTCGATCGCATGCACGCCGGCCGGGAAGATTTCCGGCGGGAATTAGACAAACATCATATTTATTCCGAAGTACAGGCTTTTCCGGATGCGCCGCATTCTTTCTGCCTGTTTGAACCTTGGTTTACCCCTACCGTAAACTATATTGCTGGTTTCCTGGGAAAAGTGTTTCGGCAGTAAAATCCGCAGCATACGCCGGTACCGGTTGCAAAAGTAAATGGGGTAAACCCTGCATCTTTGCTCTTTACTCCTTACTTTCGGCCCGGAAAACTAGCGGATCTTAGCTGGCCGAAATAAATATTTGTTTTAACTTATAACATATGACTTCATACGAAAAAATATTCGAGAACAACCGTCAGTGGATAGC
The DNA here is from genome assembly GCA_028288395.1 of Adhaeribacter sp. Taxonomy (GTDB): domain Bacteria; phylum Bacteroidota; class Bacteroidia; order Cytophagales; family Hymenobacteraceae; genus Adhaeribacter. Next base: position 4,847 of record JAQBNV010000140.1, read on the forward strand.
TCAGAAAACCGGAAGTAACCGCGATTTCTTTGCCCAATTGGCCAAGGAACAAAATCCGGACTATTTATATATTGGTTGCAGTGACAGCCGGGTAACGGCCGAAGAACTGATGGGATTAGGCCCAGGCGAAGTTTTTGTGCATCGTAACGTAGCCAACCTGGTAAATAATGTTGATCTGAATGTAATGGCGGTTTTAAACTACGCCATCCGGCACTTGAAAGTAAAACATATAATTGTATGCGGGCATTATAACTGTGGCGGCGTAAAAGCGGCTATGAATCCGCAAGACCTGGGCATCCTTAATCCGTGGTTGCGTAATATCCGGGATGTTTACCGGTTTCATAAAGCAGAATTGAACGCCATCACCGACGTACACAAACGCTACGACCGCTTGGTGGAGTTGAATGTTTACGAGCAATGTACAAATATTATTAAAACCGCTGCCCTGCAATTAAGTTATGCTGCCGAAGGTTACCCCGAAGTACACGGCTGGGTATTTGATATTCGTACCGGCCAGATAATAGACCTGGAAATTGACTTTAAACAAATTTTAAAAGACATTAAAGATATTTATAACATTACGGCTAATTAGCAAAGCGCCTCTTATAGGCTGATATATTCCGGAATATTTATCCGGTAGACTACTTGCCTGACCATTATTATTGGGGGGCTAATGCCTTTTCTTGTTGTGTATTTTACCGCTCTTTTTTTCGCATGATAGTCGGTAATCTGATATTTAAAACCTTGCCAGCGGCAACCAAGCAAAATCAGAAAATAAAACTCTCCGCGTATTTAGGTACAGGATGGATGGGCCTATCTATAAAATATATAGCCCAAACAGAACCGTTACTTAAATACGCGGAGAGAAAACAGGAAGTAAATATTACAACGCTTCCACCAGATCTTCGTCGTAGTCTAAGCCCAGGTGCGTGATCAAATCTTCTCCCATCAGGTGGCGCAAGGTATTCTGCATTTTAAGTAATTGCTTGAAGATGTCGTGTTCGGGACGAAGGCCAGGCAGCGTTTGCGGCGATTTAAAGTAAAATGACAGCCATTCCTGAATGCCCGACATTCCGGCTCGCTTAGCCAGGTCGCTGAACAAAGCCAAATCCAGTACAATAGGCGCAGCCAGAATAGAGTCGCGGCACAGGAAGTTGATCTTGATTTGCATGGAATAACCCAGCCAGCCAAAAATATCAATATTATCCCAGCTTTCTTTATTATCGCCGTGCGGCGGGTAATAGTTGATTCTTACTTTATGGTAAAGGTCACCGTAAAGTTCAGGGTTCGTTTCGGGTTGCAGGATGTCTTCCAGTACACTTAGCTTCGAAACTTCTTTTGTTTTAAAGTTATCCGGATGATCCAATACATACCCATCCCGGTTACCTAAAATATTCGTAGAAAACCAGCCTTTGATTCCTAGAGCCCGGGCTTGCAGGCCGGGTGCCAGAATTGTTTTCATCAATGTCTGGCCGGTTTTAAAGTCTTTCCCACCGATGGGGGTGTTGGTTTCCTTGGCCAGTTGAATCAGAGCCGGAATATCGCACGTTAAATTAGGTGCGCCGTTCATAAAAGGTATTCCCAGTTTAATGGCGGCATAAGCATAAATCATAGAAGGCGCAATGGCCGGATCATTTTGCTGTAAACCTTCTTCAAAAAGCGCAATGGTTTCATGCACCTCCGATGTCTCGATATATTTTTCGGTAGAGCCGCACCAAACGATTACAATGCGGGAGCAATCATTCGCTTCTTTAAAATTTTGGATATCATCCATTACTTCCCGGGCCAGATCGACCTTGGTAGCTGCCTGCTTTATATGATCGCCATCCAGGTTAGAGATGTACGATTTGTCAAATACAGCTTTCATGGGTTTGATGGCCTCCAGTTCGGCTTTCACAGCGTGCAGCAGCATGGGTTCCAGCACCTTTGCCTTCATGGCCGCCTCAAACACGTTATCGCAGTACACATCCCAGCCCCCAAAAACAATGTCGTTCAAATCGGCCAACGGTACAAAGTCTTTTATTTTAGGATTGCGGTTTTCCGTTCTTTTGCCCAGCCGGATATTCCCCATCTGGGTTAAGGAGCCCACGGGTTGTGCCAGGTCCTTTTTAACAGCGGCAACCCCGGCAATGAGTGTAGTGGCTACAGCACCTAAACCCGGCGTTAATATACCAAGCTTACCTTCTGCTTTTTCAATGGTATTTTGCATGTGCGTTATTTTTAAGAGTATTAATATATCAATCGCTGAAATCAGGCCAAAGTAGCCAATTTATTTCTTGCTAAATTGGTTTTGCTTTATTTATTTATAAATTAATCCTAAATGATTTAGGGGCCGTTTTTCGTTTGTCCTTCCGGCTAATATTCTCATTTTATTATAAAATTTTTGAATAAGTAAGGTGACCCTATAAGTAAAGTACCGTTGTTATTAAATAGCACCACGGGAAAGACGGTTTCGGCGCGTTTTTGTTCTTACTTTATGGGCTGGCCGTAACGGAATGCTAAGCTCATTACCGGTTCGTAGCTAAATATTTAGCTCGCCCGTGTCATTCACCAACAAAATCCGGGCGGTTTCGTCGAAAATTTGAATTATGCTGACGGAAGCCGGGCTGATTTCGATCCGCTGAAACAAATCGAGGTGGATGCCGGCATAATACGCCACCACGGCTTTGATTAAGTCGGCATGGCTAACCACCACTACCGTTTCGCGGGGATGCTGCGCGCCCAATTTCTGGAGACCAGTAATCATGCGCAGTTGCGCTTCGGGCATCAGTTCGCCGCCGGGTATACGGGTGTTGCTGCGGAAAGAATTAAAACGTTCGAAGGCGGTATCGGCCTGCAATTCGGTAAAAGCGCTATTCGTCCAATTACCAAAATTCATTTCCACAAAATCCTGGCAAATAACCGGCTGGAGGTTAAATATTTCGGCAAGTGGAGTGGCGGTTTCTACGGCCCGTTCCAGGGGGCTGCTGTAGACAGCGGTAATCGGTAAGCCAGCGAGCCGTGTCGCCAGTTTCCGGGCCTGCGCCCGTCCTTCTTCGTTTAAAGGTACCCCTGCCATTCGCCCCGAAAGACGTTTGCCTACTGAGTCGGTGGTGGCGTGGCGTATCAGAAGAAATTTAGTCATGATAGGTGATTTTTAAGTTGCTGCGGTATTTTTAGCCTCAGAATAAATTTATCTGCTTCCGGAATAATACTGTTGTTAATGGCGTTTAATCGGCAGCGCCAATATTTAAGTTTGGTTTACTTCTTTTAAAGCACAAAATAGTAGGGTACGAAACATTCGTGCAAACCGTTTTATTCTTCCACACCAGGCAGAATTCCATAAACTACCGGGCCCTAAAAGAAGTAAGCTAAGTTAGAATTGCGGTTAATTGCATAGGAGGGCCGGGGTTGATAATATTTGATGAAATAGGAACAAAACCTAAAGGGTTCTTATCCCGTTTGGACCAACTTTGGGTAATAACCGCCGACCGGCAGATGCCCCGGCAGCAAGCCAAAGTGGTTAGCGCCGGACGGCGTAAGATTGTAATATTTAAACTAATTTAGGAAAGCTTGGATCATATAAATAAAGACACTGCCTTAAATATAGGAATTTTGACATTTCACCGGTGCATAAACTACGGCAGTTACTGGCAGGCGCGCTGTTTGGCAGAAGGTTTGCGCGCGCGCGGGCACCGGGCCGTTATTCTGGATCATGATTCACATCGGGTAAACCTGGTCGAGTGGAAATGTGCCCTCCAACCGGTGCTGCCCACCGCCGTCCCGAAATCGGATTATCCGCTTTACCGCGAGAAAGTCCTCCGCTTCTTTCGGGCGTTTCATTCGCTGCCGCTTTCGCCGCGATTTCCGTTAGACGATCCGTCGCAAATGGAAAGCTACGACCTGGTGATGGTGGGCAGCGACGAGGTGTGGAATTTATCGCATCCGTGGTTTGGCGGCAACGCTTTGTTTTACGGCGAAGGTATCCGGGCACCCCGGTTAGTCTCTTACGCGGCCAGTTTTGGGAATTACGATGCCACCTGGGGACTGGAGCCAGCCTGGGCAGAAAGGCTGCAGAATTTTGAAAATATTTCTGTGCGGGATGAAAATTCCCAAACTATCGTTCAAAACGCGCTCGGCTTTAAGCCCGAAATGGTGCTGGATCCTTGTCTGCAATTTCCGGTTACGCCGGAGGAACGGAACCACGATAATTTGCAGCAGCCGTATGTTGCCGTTTACGGGCACAACTTTTCGGAATATTTTGCCCGGGCCATCCGGGAATGGGCAGCTGACCGAAAGTTGCCGCTCATCAGCATCGGTTACCGGAACGATTGGGCCGACGAACAATGGCTAACTGCCGATCCGCACGATTTCGTGCATTTTATAAACAACGCCACCGCCGTTGCTACTAACTTCTTTCACGGCTGCGTTTTTGCCTTGCAAAACGCTAAGCCATTCGTTTGCGAAACATCTCCTTACAGGCGACATAAATTACAGGGGCTGATGGCAAAAATAGGTGGAGAAAAACACCTGGTTACCGCCGAAACAACCACAGCGGAATATCATACCCGGTTAAATAACCCATTGGATCCGCAGATTAGGCA
>JAQBNV010000144.1 GCA_028288395.1 Adhaeribacter sp.
TTGCTCTCAGGTAAAAAGCTTATTTATTCGAAAAATATACCCAATCGAGGTTAAATAAATTTTGCGGCACATTGCCGGAATTGGTAAAGAGAAAATATACGTCGTGGGCACCTTTTTCCTGGCTAGATACCGATGCTGTTATTTCCTGCCACGCTTTGGATTTACCGGCCGGTATGGCCACCGTACTGACTACCTTACCATCCGGCCGGTCCAGCCGCACCTCAATGTTGCCACCCAGGCCATTGGTGAGTACCCGGTATTTCAGGCTCTTTACCTGCGTTAAATCCAGTTGCTTAAATTTAACAAAACTGTTGGGGCGGATATTCGTCGCATAAGTTAAAAACTCGGTGGTATTGGTACCTAACCGGACATTGCCTTCGTCGTAATCTTCTATCTGCACCAACGGATTGCGTAAGGTGATGTAACTGCGGGCCATCAGCGGTTCTACTCCATTCGCGCCATTATCGGTATAACTTGCGAGCAGTAGGTATGAGCCTTCGTTGCCTTTGCCGGTATGTTCTTTTAAAGTCAGGGAGCCTTGCAGGGGCAAGGTAGTGGCCGTTTCTTTTAAAGATAAAATATACTGCACTATTTCTTTTGCATCCTCGCTGGCCAAATTGGGGTGCGACGACATGGAGCGCTGGCCCCAGTTGCCGCTGCCGCCTTTTATAATTTTCTGGGCCAGTTGCTCGGTAGCGCCGGGTTTGCTCGCATACCGGGCGGCTACGGCCGTGTAACTCGGCCCCACCGAAGCTTTGTCCAGGGCATGGCAGGCTTTGCAATCGAGGCTGGTTAGTAAATATTGCCCTTTCAGGTACTGCATATTTTTAGGCGCCTGGGTGCTGGTTAGCGCAACGGCAATATCTTTACCGCGGGGCAGGTAGTTAAAAGACACCTCCACCTTTTGGGGATGAATAATTTTATCTTCTAAATCGCTGATACTAATTTTATAATTCAGTTTAACATTATCCCAGTAAAAACTTTGGTTAGCATCGGTGGTAATCGACACTACCGGCGGGGCATTGCCTGCTTTGAGGATAACCGTAGCCGTACTGCTTTCGCCGTGGTTGTCTTTCACAGTTAGCGTAACCGGGTATGTGCCGGGCTTTTCCAAGGTGTAGGCCAGTTTTTCACCCGCCAAATCTTTCCCATCTAGCTGCCAGCTAAATTGCAGCTTATCGTTCTGGTCGTAATCCTTCGAATCAGTTGCCGATAAATCGACTTTGAACGGCACGGCATCGTTTAATTTTGCCACCTGAATATTGGCCACCGGCTTCCGGTTGCCTTCGGTGTATTCAATCCGGACTAACCGGGCATCGGAATTTTTAGCAAACCAGTTGCTGCCGTATTCCAATATATAAATGGCGCCATCGGCGGCAAATTGCATATCGGTGGGCGCGGTGAAAGTGAGGTGATCCAGGAAAGGCTCCATGCGCAGGTAGTTCTTATTTTCGTCGAGGGTGACGGCCATAAACCAACGCCGGACCCAATCGTAAATAAAAAGTTTGCCGTGGTAATAATCCGCTAATTTGTATCGGGCATGGGGGAATAAATCGGAGTAATATACCGGTCCGGCCATCGCGGTTTCGCCACCTTTTCCTACCAACGGAAACTTTTTCGAAAGGCCGTCTCCGTACCAGATCAGCGCGGGCTGGGTGGGCGGCAACTCCCGCAGCCCGGTATTATTCGGCGAATTATTAAGGGGCTTTTTAGGATTAAAAGTGATGGGCCGGATTTTCTTCGTGGCGTAATCGTAATACGGAAACACCTCGTTATTACCCAGAAAATACGGCCAGCCAAAAAAACCGGGGCTGCGCGCCTGGTTTATTTCGTCAAAACTTAAGGTGCCTTCCGAAGACGGCACTTTGGTATCAGGTCCGATGTCGCCCCAGTACACAAAACCATTTTTCTTATCAATGGAAAAGCGGTACGGGTTGCGGTGGCCCATGGTGTAAATTTCGGGGCGGGCTTTGGGTGTACCCACCGGAAATAAATTACCGGCCGGGATAGAATAAGTACCATCGGGTTCCGGTTTTATACGTAATATTTTACCGCGCAAGTCATTGGTATTGGCGGCGGTGGCCTGGTCGTCGGCTAATTGGCGACCAGGCCGTTCATCAATCGGAATATACCCTTCCGTTTCTTCGGCATTGGTATTATCGCCGGTAGACAGGTACAGCAACCCATCGGGGCCAAAAGCAATATACCCGGCCATGTGGCAGCAATATTGCCGTTGCGTCGGAATTTGAAGCAATATTTTTTCGGACCTACGAACCAGGTTATCGCCGCGCAACTCCATACGGGTTAAACGGTTGATGGCTTTCTGTCCGGCGACGGCGTAATAAAAATATACCCAGTTATTCTGCGCAAAATTCGGATCGAGGGCGACGCCTAGTAAACCATCTTCGATGCCACTGAAAACATCAAAATTGGCAATGATTGTGGTTTCTTTGGCAGCGGCATTATACAGTTTTACCGAACCTTTTCGCTCTACAAATAATACATTATTATTAGGCA
>JAQBNV010000174.1 GCA_028288395.1 Adhaeribacter sp.
ATTCGCCACAGTGTGGGCATTTTTTCGAAGATTGGAAAGTCGAGGCCATAGCGTTGCGTATTATTCAAATTTGCACCCTAAACCGCAGGAAAGCAAGTGCTGGTAGGGCTTCTGTTAAATATTCATATAATTCACAAAATTCAGATTACCAGCCAGGTCCTAAATATTCTCACCGGCATTAATCCGCCAGGCCTGCGGCATGTGCTGAAAACCGATATGGGAATAATATTTTTCGGCGGCAGGCGCGGCCAGCAACGTTAAACTGGCCCGGGGATCGGTAGCGGCTTTGGTGCGCCGGATTAATTCTTTACCGATTCCCTGGTGTTGGTAGTCGACGTGCACGGCCAAATCCGATAGATAAGTGGTGTACACAAAATCGGTTAATGCCCGGGAAATACCTACTAACCTTTCGCCATCCCAGGCGGTAATTACCAGGTTCGCATGTTGCAGCATAGCCGCCATGCGTTCCCGGTCATCTACCGGCCGGCGTTCGCCTAAAGTAGAGGCCCGGTAAAGCTGAATTACCGCATCGAGATCTAAATGATTACCTTGCCGGTAACTGATAATTTTTTCTGCCATTTGCTTCGGAATTTATAGGCAATAATATTAAAAATTTCGTTACTTAAACTTACCGGCCAGCGGCTTATCGGGTTGTGCAGGCGTATTTATCCCGGAAAAGAAATTAAAATGGCCAAGCATAAAGAAAACGGGAAGGCCGATGGACCAGCCGACCATTGCGGCAACCCGCCGGACGAAGCCCGGCGGCTCTTTCTCAAAAGATCCTCGGTGATGGTGGCCCTCGCCTTAACGCCCCCCGGCGTACTGAAAGCGGCTGACCTGGACGAAAAAATAGCCGCTGCTTTCGAGAAAGTAAAAGTAACCCTGGATGTAAACGGCACCCGGCACAAAATAGCGGTAGAGCCCCGTGTTACGCTGCTGGATTTGCTCCGCGAAGAACTAAAATTAACGGGTACCAAAAAAGGCTGCGACTATGGCCAGTGTGGTGCCTGCACCGTGCACGTAAATGGCCAGCGCGTTTTGGCCTGTTTATCGTTGGCGGTGATGCAGCATGGCAAGAAAATAACGACCATCGAGGGTTTAGCCGATGGCGGAAAATTACATCCCCTGCAGGAAGCTTTTATCAAACACGATGGCTTACAGTGCGGCTATTGTACGCCTGGCCAAATCATGTCGGCGGTGGCCTGCATCCGCGAAGGCCGGGCGGAATCAGCCGCCGAAATCAGGGAATATATGAGTGGTAATATTTGCCGGTGCGGCGCGTACCCCAATATTGTAGATGCGATTCTGGCGGTTAAAAACGAAGGGCATAAAGTATGAACCAGTTCCAGTACGTGCAGCCGACAAAACAAAAAGCAGCCATCGATGCCTTAATAAAAGACCCGAACGCTGTATTTATTGCCGGGGGCACCAATTTAATTGATTTGATGAAACGCGGGATCGTATCTCCGAACAAACTGGTAGATATAAACCGGCTGCCGCTTAAAAAAATCAAACACGAGAATGGCACCCTCCGGATAGGGGCGCTGGCCCTGAACAGCGAAGTAGCCCAGGATAAACTGGTATTGGAAAAACAACCTTTACTGGCGCAGGCACTACAGGCGGGGGCTTCGGGCCAGTTGCGGAATATGGCGACGCTGGGCGGCAACATGTTGCAGCGCACCCGCTGCCCTTATTTTTACGATACGGCCCTACCCTGCAACAAACGCGAACCCGGATCGGGGTGCGGCGCCATGGAAGGCTTTAACCGGCTGCACGCAATATTTGGCTTCAGCGATAAATGTATCTCGGTGCACCCCAGCGACATGAGCGTAGCCTTAGCCGCTCTGGAAACGAAAGTAATCGTGGCCAGTCCGAAAGGCGAACGGCAAATATTATTTACCGATCTCCACCGCCTGCCCGGCGAGCAACCTGAGAAGGACACCACGTTGGAGAAAAACGAACTAATCCTGGGTATTGATATTCCGGACGGACCATTTGCCCAACAGGTGCATTATTTAAAAGTACGTGACCGCGCCTCGTACGCCTTTGCGTTGGTATCGGTGGCAGCGGCTATCGCTACCGAACAAAATATAATAAAAGATGCGCGTCTGGCTTTGGGCGGGGTAGCGCACAAACCCTGGCGTTTATTCGAAGCGGAAAAATACCTGGTTGGTAAACCAGTTTCGGAAGCTACTTTTAATGAGGCCGCAACAGTTGGCATGCAAGGCGCCAAAGCTTTTACCCACAATGCTTATAAGTTAAAACTAGCTCCTAATATAATTGTAGCGGCTTTAAAATCCGCTGCTGGTATCGCTAAATAATCACCCATGGAAAAAGCATTCTTTGATCGGCATCCTTTAGGTGAGCCCCTGGACCGGGTAGACGGGCGGTTAAAAGTAACCGGAACCGCGACCTATGCCGCCGAATACCAGCTCCCTGCTATTAGCCACGCCGCCCTGGTAACCAGTACCATTGCCAAAGGCCACATCACCGCGCTCGACAGCAAGCAAGCCGAACGGGCCCCGGGCGTGCTGGCGGTAATTAGTCATGTAAATTCGCCGGGCGTACCGGCTTATGGCACAGTTCCCCCCATACCCCAACGTGCTACCATCGGTACGCCCCTGCGGGTATTCCACGATAACCTCATATATTTTAGCGGCCAGCCGATAGCCGTAGTAGTTGCTGATACCCTGGAGCGGGCAATATATGCGGCCTCGCTGGTGAAAGTGCAGTATGAGAAAGAAGTCCACGAAACAGATTTAAAAGAAAATTTATCTCGTGCCGCCTTACCCGAAAATGTGCAGCGGAACCAGAACTCGCCTTTCCGGGATTATGACCGGGGCAACCCGGAGGCCCTCAAAACAGCTGTTGTAAAAACAGAAGCTACTTATATTATCCCGACGGAACACCACAACCCCATGGAGCCGCACGCCCTCATTGCCCACTGGGAAGCCGCCGATAAATTAACTGTTTATGATAAAACCCAGGCCGTGCGGGGCACCCAGGGCAATTTGGCCCGGGCTTTTAAAATTCCTACTGAAAACGTAAAAGTAAAAGCCCAGTTTATTGGCGGTGCCTTTGGGTCGGGTATCCGGGTGTGGCCGCACGTAATGGTAGCGGCCCTGGCCGCCAAGAAAGTACAGCGTCCCGTAAAGCTCGCGCTGCCCCGCGAATTGATGTTTACTTCGGTCGGTTCCCGGCCCCAAACCATCCAGAAGGTAAGCCTGGGTGCCACAAAAGATGGTAAGTTAACGGCCATTACCCACGAAGCCATTGCTCAAACCTCTACCTACGAAGAACATACCGAAAGAACCATTTTAAATACCCGCATGCTGTACGCTTGCCCAAACGTAGCTACCCGCTACCGGTTAGCGAACCTAGACGTAAATACGCCTACCTGGATGCGGGGACCCGGGGAAGC
>JAQBNV010000243.1 GCA_028288395.1 Adhaeribacter sp.
ACCTGGGAGGTGGAGGTGGTATTTGTAGAATATTTAAGATTAGCTGCCGTTTGACAGCAGCACATATTGTTTTGATGAAAAACAGGAAAACTACCTCACTTAAAAGCAGTATAAACCAAGTGGCCGAAAAACCGGTGAAATACAGTTTTGGGAACAGAATGAAATGACTCGCGGCCTTTTTCAAGTTAAATCAGTGTGGCGTATTGTCCAAATTTTTTGTAAGGTGCTTTGGTGGGGATTGAGCCGTCATGGTGGCTGCAAAGGTAAGTATATGTTTATTTAAATAATAGCCATTAGACTTTTTTTACCCGAAGTTAGACAAATAACTTTTTAAATAAACCCTTAATAATCTTTGTCTATAGCCTCTTTTCCGAGGAATAAATCAGGTGAAAGCAATTTTCTTCACTCTCATTCTAGCATTGGTTTTTACGTCGGTAGCGGGAATTGTGTTTATAATATGCAATTAATTATATATTAAATAAAATTTTTAAATAACTTTGCTGTATTTAGAAATTTTAATCTGGATTGATTTTAAGTTTATGATAACAATCTATATAAAATGAGTTTCTGAGTTGAATAAATATTTATGCCATTGAGATTAATTATCAAAAGTGTATGCGTACTTAGCCAGGAATGGATAGTCGAAATAAATTAATTAAAGATGGTTTATTTTACTTGAATGTGACTTTTAATGCTTCATTATCAAACAAACCTTAGGTGGAATTTACACAACATTATTTCCAACACACATCCTCCATTTTCAGAAATTCTTTTTCACCAACTATGGATACCGGGATAAATAAAAACTGGCGAACATTTATGTGGGTGTTCCTGGCAATAGGAGTAGGCCTGCGGCTTTTTCATTTTATAGATAACCGTTCTTTATGGACCGATGAAATTTATCTTTCCTCGAGTATAATCAGAATGGATTTTATAGAGTTGCTGGCGCCCTCGCTCGATTACCAGCAGAAAGCGCCTATTGGTTTTTTATGGCTGGTGCGGTTAGCCGTGCTGGTGTTTGGCAAAAGCGAAATGGCGTTAAGGTTGGTGCCCTTACTGGCAGGTATTGCTTCTTTAATACTCTTCGTGCCGGTTTGCCGCTATTTTTTGAAATCTTTTGGAATGGTGGTAGCCCTTGGGATCTTGGCGCTGGCGTCTCCTTTGGTATATCATACCGTTGAAATTAAGCAGTATGGGTTCGATTTGTTCGCCACGGTGATAGCACTAAACATGTATATTTATTTTCATAAAAAAAATGATTGGGCATCACTGGTACTTTGGGGCTTAATGGGGGCATTGCTTATCTGGTTCTCTTTTGCTTCTATTTTTGTGCTGGCCGGCATGGCAATCGGTGTTTGTACTTCTTACTTTTTTAAAAAGAACTGGAATTTCCTTTTTCTATCCCTGGTTCCGTTTTCGTTGTGGTTAATCAGTTTTGCTCTGAATTACTTTCTATTTACTTATAAACACGCCGATTCGGAGTGGCTCGTGAATTTTTTTAAATTTTACAATGGATTTATGCCATTCCCGCCTTCCTCCCTCGCCGATTTAAACTGGTTTGTGCAAACAACTTATAAAATGTTTTTTTCCCCTCTTGGTTTTTTATGGAACGCCAGCGAAATTGAGAATGCCGCTTTTAGAAACTTGCTGAAGTTACCAGTGCTGGCTATCGTGTTTTTGGTAGTGGGTATGTATACAATTGCGCGCAGCCATAGTAAACAATTTATGGTGTTGTTTTTACCAGTGATATTGCACCTGCTGGCCTCCTGGCTGGAACTTTACCCGTTTACGGAGCGATTTATTGTTTTCGCGGCCCCTTTATTTATCCTGTTCATCGGGCGCGGAGCCGACAAAATAGCGGGATTTTTACCGGCACAAGCCAGAGGGCGGTATATTTTGCTTACGCTGTTACTCGCTGGTCCCATCGTAGGGTCGGCTATGCAACTGGCCAACCCTGATTTCTTTGGCGGGTATAAAAAGTCTGACCAGCGCGAAGCGTTGCTTTACGTTAATGACCAGTTTCAGGAGGGAGATGTGGTATACGTTTATTGGAATGTGCGGCACGCTTACCGGTTTTACTGCGATGCTTACAAGTTAAAATATCAGGCGATAGAAGGACGGGATGTCCGGTTAAAATCCCAGAATACAATTGATTATTTTAAGAAACTGGCGCCGGATCTTGCGGCCCTGGCGGGTAAAAAGCGGGTTTGGGTTATTTACAATAGTAAGCTCGATATTGACATTGGCGATGACATTACCAAGCTGCCGCTTTGGTATACCGCAGAGGTAAAAGGTGGCGATAAACTGCGCGCCACTATCGGTAAGATGGGAAAAGAAATAAACACCTTTGAAACCATCGATGTAAATGTAAGCCTCTTTGATTTAGCCGGTAAAAAACAGCTTGGTTATTTAATTGATTAACAATTTTTCTCCTGCAGCAGAATATATTTGGTTAATATATATATTTTATTTAATATTTAAATAATAATGCCCTGCCAAAATCCCTATATTTGGTAAACCAATTTTTGTATAGCAAAAAAGCGGGCCATATGCATTTCAATTTTACAAAAGTTAACGGGGGATTACGTGACGCGCCAGAGCTACAAGCTGTCCTGCCGGGAGTTGATAACAAGGGCGATCAATGGAAGGTACTAGTCTGGATTTTAATTGGTTTAGGTATTTTTTTTAGGCTTTTTCATTACCTGTATAACCGTTCCTTGTGGGTTGATGAAGTTTACTTGGCCAGTAGCTTAATCAGGATGAATTTTTGGGAGTTAACCGCACCCGCCTTAGATTACGAACAGAAAGCACCCATTGGTTTTTTATGGCTGGTGCGCTTGGCTGTAGTGCTATTTGGCAAAAGTGAGTTTGCCCTGCGGTTTATTCCTTTACTCTCGGGCATTGCTGCTTTGATTCTCTTTGTGCCGTTGTGCCGCTATTTTCTAAAGCCTTTAGGCGTAGTGGTAGCGGTAGGTATTATGGCCTTAGCGTCGCCGCTGGTGTACCACGCCGTAGAAACTAAACAATACAGCACCGAGTTATTTGCCACCGTCACCGCTTTGTACCTGTACACCCGGTATCACGATAAAAGGGGGTTGTTATTCGCCTTACAATGGGGTTTCTGGGGCGCGGTGATTATTTGGTTTTCCTATGCTTCTATTTTTATCCTGGCCGGAATGGCCGGCGGGTTAGGCCTTTATTATCTGCTCCGGAAAGATTGGGCTGCTTTTGCCATTACTGGTCTCATGGGGATTGTCTGGCTGCTTAGTTTTACGATTAACTACTTTCTTTTTACGAATAAATACGCCGATTCGGAGTGGCTGGTGATCTGGTTCCGGAACGAGGCTGCTTTTATGCCCTTAGTACCTGCGTCTTTAGCCGATTTAAAATGGTTCGGGAGTACTTTGTACAAGGCGCTTTTTTATCCGTTGGGCTTGCTGTGGCAAGCCAATGGTCTGCATAACCGTGTCTTACAATTGTTATTTAAATTGCCATTGTTGCCGCTGTTTTTTTTAGCAACGGGATTATGGGCCATTTTCAGGCAAAACAGAAAATTTTTCTGGGTACTGATTTTTCCTTTGGGCTTAACGCTGCTGGCTTCGGGTCTCGATATTTATCCGTTTTACGAGCGGCTACTGGTTTTCCTGGCCCCGCCGCTAATTTTATTTATTGCCTGGGGAGGTGATTACCTTACCCGCCTGTTACCTGACCGTCATACCCGATGGCGCTATATTTTGCCCCTGCTGTTGTTAGCAATTCCTTTGGCAAGCTCGGCCGCTCAAGTAATAAATCCGCATCTTTTTGGTGGCTATAAGAAAGCTTATCACCGGGAGACGTTATTTTACGTGAACGACCGATTTAAACCAGGAGACGTGGTATATGTTTACTGGAATGTACAGCATACGTATCGATTTTACAAAGAGGCTTATAACTTAAAATTCAACGCCATCCAAGGAAAAGATATGCGGTATAGTTCTTCCGATACCAAAGCTTATTTCCGGAATTTAGAAGATGACTTTGATGCGTTGCGCGGTAAAAAACGGGTTTGGGTAATTTATAATAAATTTTATGTGATAAAAATTGGGGATATCGTTGGTACACCGGCTTATTATTATGCCGACCTTATTAATGGAAAAAAGTTGCACGCCAAATTTTTGACAATGGGGAAAGTACGCGATTCTTACAAAACACTGGATGTAAACGTAAGTCTGTTTGACTTCTCCGCTAACTGATTTTCCGGCAGAATATACTAGTTATACAGCGCCTCTGCCGGGTAACTTCAGTCAAAAGATAAAAGCCGGTTTAATTAAACCGGCTTTTATCTTTTGACTGAAGTTACCCTAATTTAGTTTTTAGAGGAGGCTGGACGAAGTTTATAATCTCGTCTAATAGAGTCCCGAATTTTTGATCCGATAGTATTCTAATAAGAGCATGTTTAAATTTTAAGGAAGGGCAAAAAAAGCGAGTCAGTCCGTAAGTTAAAAGTGACCAAACTTAAAAGCTTATGGAATCTCAATATAAGAGACTAACTGACTCGCAATGGGAAGTTATAAAAGAAATCTTACCGGTGCAACGAAAACGTAAACATTCGCTGCGGGAGATTATAGATGCCATTCTGTGGGTTTTACGTATCGGAAGTCAATGGCGGAACTTGCCGGACAACTTTCCTAAATGGCAGCTGGTGTACTATTATTTTAGCAAGTGGCAAGCCGATGGTACGCTGCAAAGGCTTAACGGGCAGCTCAACGTAAAAGAGCGGCAACGGCAGCAAAAGCAAGACACGCCTAGTCTTTTGAGCATTGATTCACAATCAGTTAAAGTAGCTGCTTTCATCCACGCAGACAAGGGGGTAGATGGCAACAAGAAGCTAAACGGACGCAAACGGCATGTGATAGTTGATACCTTAGGCTTAATCTGGGGCGTAGTGGTACATGCAGCTAACTTAGCCGACGGCGCAATGGCCCAGCGAGTAGTAGACCCGCTGTTAGGCTACCTGGAGAGAATGAAAAAGATATTGGCGGATGAAGCTTATGAAAAGGTGTTTCGGGAGTGGGTAAGCCAAAACCTGCTGGGGGTGGAACTGGAAATAAGTGCTCATCCACCCCAAACGCAAGGCTTTGTACCCGTCCAATGGCGCTGGATAAGTGAGCGGGGGTTTGGTATGTTCAATTTCTTTAGAAGGCTCGACAAAGACCATGAAAAGACTACTAACAGCGCAGAAGCTTGGATTTTGTGGCACAATTGCCAGGTTAT
>JAQBNV010000270.1 GCA_028288395.1 Adhaeribacter sp.
TAAATTCCGATTCGCCTAATACACCAAATTTTTTTATTACTTCTACCTCCACTATGGTAGCGCCCTTACTTTCTAATAATTCCAGTGCTTTTTGCAATAATACATCGATGCCCGGGTGGCCCTGTAGAAATGATTTTTCCACGCCAATTCTTTTACCCTGCAAACCATTCGCATCCAGAAACTGGGTGTAATCAGGTTGTGCCTTGCCCGCATTTTCCTGGGTAATGGCATCGGCTGGATCAATGCCGGTAAGCGCGCCTAATAAAATAGCTGCATCCCGGACGGTTCTGGCCATAGGGCCCGGCGTATCCTGGGTGTGGGAGATGGGGATAATACCCGAACGGCTTAACAAACCCACGGTTGGCTTGATGCCCACAATACCATTTACCGAAGCGGGGCAAACCACCGAACCATCGGTTTCGGTGCCAACCGCCACCGCGCACAAATTGGCCGCTACCACCACCCCCGAGCCGGAGCTGGACCCGCAGGGTGTCCGGTCCAGCACGTACGGGTTGCGGGTCTGGCCGCCCCGGCTGCTCCAGCCACTCGTAGAACGGGTAGAGCGGAAATTGGCCCATTCGCTCAGGTTGGTTTTGCCTAACAGTACGGCGCCGGCCTCGCGCAGCTTTTTCACGATAAAAGCGTCCTGGGCCGCTTTGTTGTTGGCCAGCGCAATAGAGCCTGCCGAAGTCGACATTTTATCGGCCGTATCAATATTATCTTTAATCAAAACCGGGATGCCGTGCAGCGGACCGCGGACTTTGCCGTTTTTGCGCTCCTGATCCAGGGTGTCGGCCATGCTTAAGGCATCGGGATTCGTTTCAATTACCGCGTTTAATTTAGGCCCGTTTTTATCTATGGCCTTGATGCGTTGCAGGTACATTTCGGTAAGCGACCGGGAAGTATATTCTCCATTCTGCATTTTCTGCTGCAAATCGGTTAGCGTTACTTCGTTTAGGGCAAAAGCATCCGGATTATTTAGGGTAGGTTTTTGGTTTTGGCTTTTTCCCGTGGAACCTGGATTGCACGCCCCCATGGTTAAGGTAGACAAGGTTAAACCAGCCAGGGAGGTATTTAGGAGAAAGTTTCTTCTGTTCATGGTTGTTGTTTTTTTAAAGATAATAATTTGGTCGGTACAATTCGCAGGGCTGGCGTGGTCGGATTATTTTAAAATCCGGTTAAATAATATTAGCTTTAAGTAAGCTAATAACAACCTGTTTGTTGAATTATTAGCCTGCACTCTTACCGATTTTTCGAAACCCTAAATAATCAGCTATGAAATACTTGTGGAGTTTTGTTTTTTCGATCCTATTGCTGCCCGCAATTGCCCAGGGGCCGACCGCGGTAAAGGGCGAAGTTGTTTTCCGGAACGTGAACGTAATACCCATGGACCGGGAACGGGTGCTGCCCAACCAAACAGTGGTGGTAAAAGACGGTAAAATTACTTACCTGGGCGAAGCAAAAAATGCCCGGTTTGGTAAGGGAGCTACGGTGGTGGAGGCTAAAGGCAAATATTTAATGCCGGGCCTGGCCGAAATGCACGCCCACGTGCCGCCCGTAGATGATCTGGAACCCATGAAAGAAGTGTTATTGTTGTTTGCGGCCAACGGTATAACTACCATTCGGGGCATGCTGGGGCATCCGCGCCACCTGGAACTGCGCAACAAAATTAAAAGTGGCGAAATTCTGGGACCCCATTTTTATACCTCCGGCCCGTCTTTTAGCGGCCAGAGCGTTAAAACGCCGGAGCAGGCCGCCCAGATGGTGCGGCAGCAAAAAGAGGCGGGCTACGATTATTTAAAACTGCACCCGGGGCTTACGAAAGAAACCTTCGGGGCCATGGCCCGCACGGCTAAAGAAGTAAATATTCCTTTTGTCGGGCACGTTTCATTTGATGTGGGCGTCTGGCGCGCCATTGAGGCCGGTTATTCTTCTATTGATCACCTCGATGGGTTTATAGAGGGCCTGGTGCCGGGCATCGAAAACATGACGGAGCAGCAAACCGGTTTATTTGGCATGTTTGTAGCCGATAAAGCTGATACTACCCAGATTCCGCGGTTGATGCAGGGTCTGAAGACGAAAAATATTTGGGTTGTACCCACCCAGGCGCTGGCCGAGCGGTGGTTTGCGCCGTTAGCGCCGGACCACTTCAGCCAGGCGCCCGAAATGGTTTACATGGCTCCCAACGTCAGGCGTAACTGGGAAAATAGCCAGAAAAACCTGCAGGCAAACCCGCAGTACAACGCAGCCAGAATAAAAGATTACATTCAGCTGCGGCGGAAATTAATATTGGCCTGCCAGCAAAATGGCGTGGGGTTATTATTGGGTTGCGATGCGCCCCAGGTATTTAATGTGCCCGGTTTTTCTACCCACCACGAGTTGCAATATTTGGTTGATGCCGGCCTGACTCCTTACCAGGCCTTACAAACCGGTACCGTCAATGTGGCCAAATACCTGAATCAGGCCCAATATTCGGGTACTGTAAAAGTGGGCGCCGTATCGGATTTAATTTTGCTGGCCGGTAATCCCTTGCAGAGTATTGCCCAAACCCGGCAGATAGAAGGGGTGATGCTGGGTAACCGGTGGCTGCCCAAAACTTACCTGCAGCAGGAACTCCAGAAGCTGGAAAAGAAGTAACTAGATTTTGAAATTAATAACTGCTGCTTTATAAAATTGATTTATTAAAATATTACCAGAAGTTGCAAACCCGGCAAGTTGTCAAATCCGGCCGGGTTGATAGGTTTATTTTTGGCAGATGGTTTCGGTTTTGGTATGAAGGTTTTACGTAGCACAAAAAGCAGAGGAGGTAATCTGTTGGGTACCTCCTCTGCCTGAATAATATTTGCCTGAATAAATTTTCAGCGATTTAATAATTATAGATTATTTGTTTTTCCTTTTCCATGATTGCCGCCATTGCCGTGGCCTTTACCATGATCATCTCCTTTGCCGTTGCCTTTTTCTTTACCGGCTAATACCAGCTTAAACACCTGGCCGGTATTGCCGGTGGGGCCTAAAAGATTAGATACGGTCAGGTATATTTCCCCTTCCAAATCCTGACCAAAACCTTTCAGGTAATAACCAATATCGTTCGGACGGTTAA
>JAQBNV010000273.1 GCA_028288395.1 Adhaeribacter sp.
TTAAATTATCTTCTATCCGTGTAGCCATTAAAGTAATAGCTTAATTAAACCCGGCAGGTTTTAAAAACCTGCCGGGTTTTTCAATGGAAGTAATTTTAGGCGATTGGGTATTACTGAAAAGTTAGCTATGCTGGAGTTGAACACTTTAACCCTTCCGTAAAGCTGACCTGAAAGGTGAAGCAAACCCGGTAGGTTTCAAAATCTGCCGGGTTTAAGTTACATGTAGTATGGCCGCTTGTTCATGCGATTTGGTATTAGATGTTTTCTTTATACATTCATTTTTATTTCTAATCTTGCATAACTTTTATATAAATACTATGCGGGTTATTATGCCCAAAACATTGGTTTACAAATATTTATAGTGCGGATAACAGGAACATATTCCGGTTATCCGCACTATAAATAGAAGAGTAGGGAAAATAGAAGAGTAGGGAAAGTTGATATCTTTGATAGCGCAATTGCAATCCGGATTTTATGCGCTGAAGTTGTCAACTTTCAAAAATAATTAACCGGCTGTGTTTTTATTAGCGGGAATCTGGCGGTTTGCCGGGTTAAACGCTGGTTCTTCTTTCATGCGGTTCATGACGGAAGTAATACTGCCTACCACGCCCGAAATATCGGCTAAATCGGTAGGTATAATCATGGTGTTGTTGGCTTTGGCCAGCTTGCCAAATTCGTTCAGGTATTGTTCGGCCACGCGCAGGTTTACGGCGTTCATACCGCCTTCAGCGTTAATAGCCGAGGCTATTTCCCGGATGCCCATGGCGGTAGCCGAAGCAATGCGTTCAATTTCTGCTGCCCGGCCGTCTGCCTCGTTTATGCGACGTTGCTTTTCGCCTTCCGATACGGCAATCATTTGCGATTTTTCGCCTTCGGCCCGGTTTATTCTGGCTTGTTTTTCACCTTCCGACTCGGCAATAATGGCTCGTTTCTCGCGTTCGGCCCGCATTTGTTTTTCCATGGCGTCGCGGATGGTGGCCGGCGGGTTAATATTTTTTACTTCGTAGCGGGTTACTTTCACGCCCCAGGGTTCGCTGGCAATATCTACGGCGTTTACAATAGAGGCATTAATGGTTTCGCGTTCTTCAAAAGTACGGTCCAGTTCCAGCTTACCTACCACGCTGCGCATGGTGGTCTGGGCAATCTGAATGGCAGCAAAGCGGTAGTTATCGATGCCATAAGACGATTTGGCCGGATCTACTACCTGCAGGTACAAAATACCGTCTACTTCTACGGCAATATTATCGCGGGTAATACAATTCTGGGGCGGCACGTCGATGGCCTGTTCTTTCAGGGTATGGCGGTAAACAATTTTATCGATAAATGGAATGAGCACGTGAAAGCCCGGCTGCAGGCTGGCGTGGTATTTGCCCAACCGCTCCACAATAAAAACCGAACGTTGCGGCACTACTTTCAGCGCCGAGATAAACAAGAATAAAATAAATATGGCCAGGCCAATCAAAATTACGGTGGAAGTCATAAAAAGGAATTTAGGTAAGAGGTTGTACTACTAAAACAATACTGTCCTGGGCTATTATCCGGACGGTTTCGCCGGCTGCCACCGGCACGTGAGAAATCGCCTTCCAGTTGGAGCCCCGGAACTTTACGCGCCCGCCTTCCGGACCGGGCAATATGGAATCACTGACGGTGCAGGTATGACCGACAAATTCCTGGTTTAATTCGTTCGTTGCGGAGGAGCTTTTGTCTTTAACCAGAAAGCGCCGCAACAAGGCCAGGCATAATAAGGAGCTGGAAATAAATATTGCCAACTGGCTGTTAAAACCAAAATCGAAAACCAGATAAGCCAACGCGGTTATCCAGGCCCCTACACCAAAAAAAAGTATTATAAGACCCGGCATAGCCAATTCGGCCAGCAGGAAGACCAAACCCAGGACAAACCAAAGGATGGCCGGATTATCTAAAAACGCATCCATAGCTGTAGATTAAAATATTTAAATTGTATAAATATAAAAATACACAAATGTTCCGGATTTACCCATTAAATGGCTGTTAAATAAACCGGTTCTGGTTTTAATACAGCTTTCTAAGGGTGTTTTAAAACCAGAACCGGTGCTCGTAAGAATAGCGCTATTGTTTGCCGGAAAGAAGATTTATGAAGGGCTTTACGCCAGTAAAAATAGGAGGATGGTAAAACCCGTTGCATGTGACCGGGAAGCTTGGCCCGTTAATCATATTTAGGATTGGTCAGTCCGGGAAGGTTTGCCGGAAGATTCCAGCTCCAGGACCTGTTCGGTTTTATCGGTTACTTTAAACCGGTTATCCAGCCGGTGACCAATTATCCAGACGATGGATTTGTCGGAGGTTAAAACCATAATATTGGCTTTCAGGTTAACTGGAATTTTTTCGTTGATAAAAAAATCGCTGAGTTTCTTCTTGCCATTCATGCCCAAGGGTACAAACCAATCGCCTTCTTTCCAGGGCCGCACCTTCAGCGGAAACTGGAGCAGGTTTAAGTCGAGGGCGGCAATATTCCGGCCACGCGGTATTTTGTAGTTTTCGGCGGGTTGCCGCCGGACTTTTAATTTAAGGCCATTGTGTTCAAAATGTTCGTCGGTTTCCTTTATTTCAAAAGTGCCGAAAGCTTTTAAATCTTTGGGCGTAATAACCAGTTGGTCGCGGTCTTTTACCAGCACGTGGGTGGCCGAAGAGAAGGTTTTGCCCGAAAGGCCATCCAGCGTATCCAGAATAGCCAGGGTATTTTC
This sequence comes from Adhaeribacter sp., assembly GCA_028288395.1. Classification (GTDB taxonomy): domain Bacteria; phylum Bacteroidota; class Bacteroidia; order Cytophagales; family Hymenobacteraceae; genus Adhaeribacter. Next base: position 2,724 of record JAQBNV010000273.1, read on the forward strand.
GTAATTGAAATGATAGTCGCGGAGCAACTCGAAGAGCACTACTGGCAGGGCGGTAGCTTGCCGGAGCGGGGCCAGGTTCAGGTATACCACGCCAGCCGAATCGTGGCAGGCAGCTGTTTTAATGCTTTGGATGTATTGGAGGTAAATCTGCTCGGCGCCTTTTATTTTTTCTATCGTTTGGTTAAGGGTGGTTTCGAGGCTGGGGTTGATTTTTTTAAGCGCCGAAATTACTTCGTGCCGGATGAGGTTGCGCTGGTATTTGGTATCCTCGTTCGAGCTGTCTTCGCGCCAGATTAGCTGGTGTTCGGTAACGTATTCGTAAATATCGTCTTTGGAGAGGCAGAGCAGGGGCCGCACCAAGGTGTCCTTTTTGGCCGCAATACCGTGCAGGCCGGCAATACCGGTACCTTTGGTCAGGTTTAGCAATATCGTTTCAGCAGCATCGTTCTGATGGTGCGCTGTCGCCACGTAATTGTAACCCAGTTGTTGCCGGAGTTGTTCAAACCAGTTATACCGGAGGGTACGGGCGGCCATCTGAGTTGAAATTTTTTCCTGCCGGGCAAATTCCAGGGTATTGAACTGTTCGCTGTAAAAAGGCACCCCGTATTTTTTGGCTAGTTTTTTGACAAATAATTCATCGGCTTCCGATTCTTCGGCGCGCAGCCCAAAATTGGCGTGCGCCACGCAGAATGTAATTTTGAGTTGGTGTAAAATGTCGCACAACACCACCGAATCGATGCCGCCGCTTACGGTGGCAACTATTTTATCGGTTAAAGAAAAAAGCTGGTGCTGTTGGCTGAAGGCTAAAACTTTATTTATCATAGAAATACAAAGGGTATTTAGTAATTTTGCCTAATTATTAAGATTTTAATGAAAAGAACAAAAGTATTTTCTTCTCTTCTCTTTTTACTTTTAACCGCGATCGCGGTACGGGCGCAGGATAAAATTGAAATTTTACCGGGAGCCGGCTCGTTGGAAAGAGGCGAAAAAAATGGGATGGAATATATGCGGTTGCTCCAGAATGTTCAACTGAAGCAAAAAGATACCTACCTGTACTGCGATTCGGCCCACTTTTACCGCGAACAAAATTACGTGGATATTTTTAGTAATGTGCGCGTGGTGCAGAATACTTTAACCATCACCAGCAGCACTGCCAACTATAACGGCAACCAGCAGTTAGCAACCTTTAAAGGCGGCGTGGTTCTCCGCGACGAAAACCTGACCTTAACTACGCCCACGCTTATTTATAAAATGGACACCCGGGTGGGGCGTTATACCGAAGGTGGCACCATCGTAGAAACCGAAAATACCCTCACCAGCCGCTCGGGCAATTATAATTTAGATACAAAGCTGTTGTCTTTTAAGGGCAATGTGCACGTGGTAAGCAAAGATGCCGATATCCAGGCAGATTCGCTGCAGTATAATACAGCTAATAAAACAGCTTATTTTGTAACCCTGACGCGCATTAAAAACGAACAGGGTAATTTAACTACCCGGGGCGGTTATTATAATACCGTAACGAAAGAGTCGCAGTTTCTGAACTCCCAGGTAGAAACCACCGATTATATTATTTCGGGCCAAAAGCTTTTGTACGACCGGTCCCGGCAATATTTGCATGCCACGGGTAAGGTAAAAATGGTTTCGAAAGACCAGAAAAATAAAGTAATTATAACAGGGCAGGAGGCCAAGCATTGGGAAGCCCAGGGCCGTTCCAAAATATCGGGGAGCCCTGTTATGCGGTCGCTGGTTTCCGGCGATACTTTATTTGTTTCGGCCGATACCCTTATTTCGGTGGATAATAAAGACCCCAAGGTAAAAGATTTTTTATATGCTTATTACGGCGTGCGTATTTTCAAATCTGATTTACAGGGCCGGTGCGACTCCCTAAGTTATAACCTGACGGACTCGCTGATGATGCTGAACTACGATCCGGTGTTGTGGAGCAATAACAGTCAGCTGGTATCCGATAGAATGCACATGCAAATGAAAAACCGGACCATCGACCGGATGTATATGTACAGCAATGCTTTTATTGTTTCGGAAGACACCCTGAAAAACCTGAACCAGATTAAAGGCCGCGACATGACGGCATTTTTCGAGAAGGGCAATATCCGGCGCGTAGATGTAAACGGTAATGGCGAAAGCATCTATTTTGCCCTGGAAGGCGACTCGGTGCTGACCGGGATGAATAAAACTGTTTGCAGCGACATGGTGCTGAAGTTTAAAGATAAAAAATTGAACACGATTTCTTTCCTGACCAATGCCGATGCGAGTTTTGTGCCCCCGCACGAGCTGAAAGAACCGGATAAACGGCTGAAAGGATTTAAGTGGCGCATCGACGAAAAGCCGACAAAGCAGTTGGTGCTGGCCAAACGCACGAAGAAACCGGTGCGGCCGGTTAAACGCGATATAATAGCGGCCGAAGACGAACCCGAGACAAAGCCTGCCCCAGCGGCGAAAACGGATAGGCCTAAAACTAAAAACACCAGGGCCAAAGCACAACCTGCGGCCAGGAAAGCAGATTTTAAAACATCAAATAATAAATAATTAGCTTTAACAATAGCTGAAGCGGGTGGCCGTTAAGTTACTTGGATATAGCCAGAAATATTCCTAATTTTGCGTCCGCATGAATTACCTGTTTAAAATATTAGCCCCCTCCTTTGTTTGTTTGCTACTGTTGAGTAGCTGCAGCGATTATAACAAAATACTTAAAAGCGATAACGTAGATAAAAAATACGAAGCCGCCTTAAAATATTACGAAAAGAAAGATTACTACCGGGCCGGCGTTTTGCTGGAGGAAGTAAGACCTTTGCTGGCCGGCCGGATTGAAGCGGAAAAGGCAGCTTTTTTGTACGCCTATACGCAATACAACGAAAGACTTTACGGCACCAGCGCCGAGTTGTTCCGCAGCTTTTTTGATACTTACGGCCGGAGCCCGGATGCCCAGGAAGCTTTATTCATGCACAGCAAATCGTTGTATAACGATTCGCCGGAATTTAACCTTGATCAAACCAGTACCCAAACCGCTATCGTGTCGATTCAGGAATTTCTGAACCGCTTCCCCGAAAGTAAGTACAAAGAAGAGGCTAACAAAATGTACGACGAGCTGGCCTCGAAACTCGAACGCAAAGCTTTTGAAAGTGCCCGGCTTTACAGCCAGATGCGTTATTACCAGGCGGCCGTAACGGCTTTCACTACCTTTCAGCGGGAATACCCGTCTTCTGACTTTAACGAAGAGGCGGCGTATTTAAAAATAGTAGCGCAGTTTAACCTGGCCGAAGAAAGTGTGCCGGAAAAGCAACGGGAACGTTATTTCGATACAATTGGTTTTTACCAGGCTTTTGTCGATAAATATCCCAAGAGCAAAAATTTACGTAGTGCCGAAGCTATCTTTGATAGAAGCACCAAGCAACTGGAACGCCTGAAAGCGACGAATACTGCTAACGTGGATTAGATACTAGATTATTAGATATTAGATGCTGGAGTTCATATAAGAGGAATAACAACTAATAACTAATTACTTACAACTTAAAAACGTAAAACTTACAACAGAATAATATGGCACAAATATCATCATCAATTGTAACCCGTAACATGGCCGATTTTGCCAAAGAAACCGGTAATGTTTACGAATCGGTATCTATCATTTCGAAGCGGGCCAACCAGATTTCGGTAAAAATTAAAGAAGAATTGAATTCTAAGCTGGCTGAATTTGCAACCACGGTAGATAACCTGGAAGAAGTTTTCGAAAACCGGGAGCAAATTGAAATATCTAAATATTATGAGCGCCTGCCTAAGGCAACCAACCTGGCCATAGAAGAATTTCTGGAAGGAAAAATATTCTACCGCATGCCCGAAGAAGAAAGCGCAGAATAAGGAAGCATGCTCCGGCAGAAAAAAATTATCCTGGGAGTTTGCGGGAGTATAGCGGCCTACAAAGCAGCGCATTTAACCCGTTTGCTCATAAAAGCAGAAGCAGAGGTGCAGGTAATCCTGACCACCTCTGCTTCTGCCTTTATTACCCCTTTAACCCTGAGCACGCTCTCAAAAAGACCGGTTTTAACCTCGTTTATAAAGAGCGATGCCACCGGCGAATGGCACAACCACGTGGCACTGGGGCTTTGGGCCGATGCCCTGGTAATAGCGCCCGCCAGCGCCAATACCCTGGCCAAAATGGCGAATGGCTATTGCGATAATTTATTGTCGGCGGTTTACCTGTCGGCCCGTTGCCCGGTGTTCCTGGTGCCGGCCATGGATCTGGACATGTATGTGCACCCGGCCGTAACCGCTAACCTCGAAAAACTAAAATCTTATGGCAATACCTTGCTGGCAGCCGGTTACGGCGAACTGGCCAGCGGCCTGGTAGGGCAGGGGCGCATGGCCGAACCCGAGGAAATCATTGATGTACTCCAGCAGCACTTTCGCGCCACCAGCATCCGTGTCGTTTAAAAACAAACTTGTCTTAATTACTGCCGGCCCTACTTACGAGCCCATCGATCCAGTCCGGTTTATTGGCAACCATTCTACGGGCAAAATGGGGTATGCTTTAGCCGAAGCGTTTGCTGCAAAGGAAGCGCAGGTAATTCTGGTGAGCGGCCCTACCCACCAGCAGGCACAGCACCCGGCCATCCAGGTTATTCCGGTTACCACCGCCGATGAGATGTACGCGCAGGTAAAAGAAAGAGCCATTGCGGCAGATATAATTGTTTTTGCGGCGGCAGTAGCCGATTACAAGCTCCGGAACGTATCGGACGTAAAAGTTAAAAAGAGTGCCGAAACCCTTACTTTAGAGCTAATTAAAAATATTGATATTGCCAGATCCATAGGGCAAACCAAATGCGCGGGGCAGTTTACGGTAGGTTTTGCCCTGGAAACCGATAATGAACTGGCAAATGCCCAGGCCAAGTTAGAGACTAAAAACCTGGATATGATCGTTCTGAATTCGCTGCGGGATGCCGGCGCCGGGTTTAAACACGACACGAATAAAATCACCATCGTCGAAAAGAATAAAATTACTATCTTTGATTTAAAGCCAAAAACCCAGGTCGCCGCCGATATTGTAACCTTTATTGCCCAGAAAGTTCATGTATAAATATATAATATGCGGGTTGTTCTTGCTGTTTACTTGCTTCCAAACGCAGGCGCAGGAATTACAGTGCGATGTAGTTATTAACAGCGACCAGGTGCAGGTGCAGGATCGGCGGGTGTTTACCGATATGCGCAATGCGGTTTCTAATTTCATGAATAACCAGCGCTGGACCAACGAGACTTACCGGAACGAAGAACGTATAAAGTGCCGCCTGCTGCTTACCATTACCCAAATGCCGCAGATTGGTAGTTACAATGCCACTGTCCAGATAGTAACCAGCCGCCCTATTTACGGTACCGCTTACGAAACGCCGATGTTGTCGTTGGTAGACCGCAGCTGGGCTTTTGATTACATTGAGGCGCAGCCACTGCAATTTTCTGAAAATACCTTCACTTCTAATTTAGCTTCGCTGCTATCGTTTTATGCTTACCTGATAGTGGGCATGGATCGCGATAGCTTTATCCGTTTGGGCGGTTCGCCGTACTACGACCGGGCGTTGCAGATTATGAATAATGCTGCCAGCCAGGCCCCCAATACCGCCGGCTGGAAATCGGCCGATGACACCCGCAGCCGCTACTGGCTCCTGAATAACCTGCAGGACCCGCAATTGGAAGGTTTCCGGCTCGCCCAATATTTATACTACCGCCAGGGCATGGATATTTATATTCAGAAACCCGAAGATGCCCGGAAAAATATAGTTGAAGCCATTAAGAATATTCAGCAGGTAGCCCAAGTCCGGCCGGCGGCCCCCATCCTGCGGTCTTTTTTCGAAACGAAGGCCGATGAAATGGTGTCGGTTTTTAAAAACGCCAACCCACCCGAAAAGCAGACGGTTTACACCATTCTCTCCCAAATTGATCCCACCAATATTCCCAAGTATCAAACCATTATTCAGCGCTAATTTTAAAAATTATGAATTAGAAACTATGGATTAGAAATCAAGGATAATTTAAAACCAAACTAAACAATTTGTAACTTTAGGTTCTGTTGAGACTTTGGACAATTATCAAGGTTTTTGCAGTATTTATTTCTCCTATTCTAATTCATAATTTCTAATTCATTTTAGTGGGTAAGCGTCAGGTTAGAATTTTTCGCAAAGATATTTTTCTGAGTAAATTCGAAATTGAAGGAAAAACGGGGCACGTAATAATGGCCGATCATGTTGTCCACAACGGACTCATACTGCAGGTTACCGAGCGCCACCTGGTGTTGCGCAACCCCCGTTTTAAAGAGTATCCGCTTAACCTGGATGCTATTGAGGAGGTCGTATACGATAAAGAAACTGACTATTGATTCATGCTGATTGACCTGAAAATAAAAAACTATGCCTTAATTGAGCGACTGGAGATGCAGCCTTCTCCGTTGCTGAATATTATAACCGGCGAAACCGGAGCGGGTAAATCGATTATGCTGGGCGCCATTGGGCTGTTGCTGGGGAACCGCGCCGATACCAAAATTTTATTTAATAACGCCGAAAAATGCGTTATCGAAGGGGTTTTTGATATTGCCGAATATAACCTGCAGAACTTTTTTACGGAAGCCGATATCGATTTCGACAAGACTTGTATTTTGCGGCGGGAAATAACCCCGGCTGGTAAATCGCGCGCTTTTGTAAACGACACCCCAGTTACCCTGGATACCATTAAGTTGCTGGGTTCTAAACTGATGGATATACACTCGCAGCACGACACCTTGCTGCTGGGCGATACCGGCTATCAGTTAAACCTAATTGATTTGTTCGCCGGCAATGCCAGCTTAAAAGAGCAATACGGCGAAGCTTTCCGGCGATACCGCAAACTCGAAGCCGACCACAAAAAAATGGAAGCGCAGTTGGCGCAATCGCAGAAGGAGCTCGATTACAATACTTTTTTGCTAAACGAATTAACCGAAGCCAAACTGCAACCCGATGAACAGGAAGAACTGGAAGA
>JAQBNV010000291.1 GCA_028288395.1 Adhaeribacter sp.
GCTTCAGCTTTCACTGAATCCTTCTCGGAATGAGAAGCTTGCCGCTTCTTTTCTTTGTATTCTATAAAAATTTTAATGACTTCTTCTAAACCATTGTTTTTCCCATTAGCGTTGTTCTTCTGATTCCCGGCCAATACGGTAATTTGTATTTCCTCGGGTGCATTGGAATTTTTCAGATCTTTGGCTGGATAAAAAGTAACGGTTACATCTTTGGCGTTTTCTTTAGACGTTGATTTTCCCATTTTCTCCACCTGGTCTACGTAACCGCTCAAAAGGGTCATCAACGAATCAAGTTTATATTCTTTAAAAGCTTTGAGTTGGGCCGTATTTTTTACAATTAAGTTCATGCCGGCCCCATTGGGTAGTTTTATAAAAATAGTATCCTGCGGTTTCATAGAAGGAGAAGGAATATTTTCGGCCCGTAAAGACAAGCCAGTAGCAGTGACCATAAAAATGACCAGAAGGAGTGTCAAGCGTTTCATAGGTAAAGGAGATTAGTGTGAGATTACTTTATTTAATTTCTGTTTAATATTTTCTCTTTCGGAAATAATTTTTTCGGAATCCAGTCCCAATGCAGCCAGTTCTACCGGTTCGCCGTTTTTAAGATTACGCGCCTGCTTGTAAATATTCTTTAACAAAGCGCCCTTCCGGCTGATAGTTTCACGCAAATCAGCATTATCAGTTTCCGTTATAGAGGCATATTCGTCGGCATTATCGCGTTTAACCAATACCTGCATTACCTTTCCTGCTACTGGCTCAGGGGTATCAGCAATCGCGTTTTTATTCGTAGTGGTTGCGCCTGGTTTATTTTGCAAGGCCAGTGCGCCATTATTTTTAAGCACGGCTTGTTCTGCAGCCGGCGGCGTTATTTTGAGGGCCGCTTTTTTTACTTTTTTTGGCGAGCTGCCCTGGGCTATTTTTACTTCATTTTTAGTGTCTCCGGCTCCCTTCTTAAAATCAACATTTATTTCTTTTTCGGCCTTTTGGGGTTCTGGTTCCAGTTGGGCAATGGTTTCCGTTTCGGTAATAGATGCAGCCGGCAAGTTAGGGGTTGCCTGGTAGTCCGGTAAGCTGGGGTTATTTATTTCGGCTGGCCGTTTTATATGGGTTTGGGCCACTTTTATGGCCGACCCAGGAGCATAATTTCGGTAAACGAACAAACCGGACACCAGCAATAGCACCACACTGGCAGCTACATAATAAACCCACAGGTTGCGCTCTTTTTGGGGCGGTTCCATTTTTTGCTGAAGCCGCGCCCACGCATCGGCTGTCGGCATTACCGGCAAGCCGCTAAGACGGTCTTTAAATAATTTATCTATTTCTTCGGGTTCCATATTTTAATTTGTCCAGATTTCCTGCCCGGTTAGCCTTCTTTGCAACATGGCCCGGGCTTTACTTAACTGCGATTTTGAAGTGCCTTCATTAATATCCAGCATTTCGGCAATTTCTTTGTGCGAATAACCTTCTATCGCATACAGGTTAAAAACAGTACGATAACCGGCCGGTAATTCGTGCAGCAGGTTTAATAAATCTTCTACTGCCAAGTCCATTTCGGCGTTGGCTTCGGCGGCTACCTGTATGTGTTCTTTTTCGATGGCCAGGTGCATCGGCTCTTTTTTTCGCAAAAAGCCCAGCGCCTCGTTTACCACTATCCGTTTCATCCAGCCTTCAAAACTACCTTTATTTTGGAACTGCCCGGCATGGCCAAAAATCCGGACAAAACCATTCAGCATAATTTCTTCAGCGTCCATCTGGTTTTTGAGGTACCGCATACAAATACCCAGCATAATAGCCGCGTACTTCTCGTAAACGAACTTCTGCGCTTTGCCTTCGCCTTTTTGCAGTCCTTTTATTAATTCCGGTTCGGTCACGGTGCGGGTAAAAGTTTTGAAATAAAGTTATTTAATGGTTTAATAAGGTAGATGTAAACCCGGACCCACCGGTTGCCTGGAATAAAAAATATTTAAAATTATTTTTCTAATAATATATTTCAGGCCGGCACTTACGTAAATTTCGACTTGTACGGTAGCTGCGCGGGCGTCCTCGCACGGACCTGCTTTTACAGACCTCCAGCCGGATTAAACCACCGGTGTATATTGAAACAGCTCCTTTTGGGCTCTGGCTGCTTTAGATCAAATCTTTAATCAAAGCCGTAATATTGGCCAGCGGCCGCAGAAAAACAGACCTGAACCTGGAGCCCAGCGCCAGCTAAATAGTTATCCTATTTTCCTAATGCGCTGCCTTAAATTAAGTAACAGGATTATTCAGGAAAGCGACTACTTAAATATAATTAAAAAAGTAGCAGGAATAGCCAGCCAAAAAGCAAAGCAAAACTTTTTAGATGCATATTAAACTGGAAAGTAATTTAGAAAAAGGTATTAATCTGTAGGATTTATTGACCCGGAGCAAAGGAAACCGGCTAAGCCAAATATTTCGGTAAAATAAAACGTCCTATTATTGTTAATAGAATCAGCAATTCAGGTTTATGGTTATTTAAAAGAAGAAAATTTACAGATTCTGGCTATAGATTTTCGGCGGGAATAATATGAATACGAATAAACATAGAAAATAAAAAAAGGGGATTATTAATAATCCCCTGCTGATAACATTACCAAGGTACATCCATTGATGTTTTCGATATTGGCTTGCCGGGCCAATTTTTCCAATTCCTGGTTTTCAGTGCCG
>JAQBNV010000397.1 GCA_028288395.1 Adhaeribacter sp.
GAATGCAGCAGTTTCAACGCATTTTCGCCAAATTCGGGGTAGATACCCTGAATAGCGGCAATCATATAGCTTAAAAACTTTGCCGCATCATTATCACTGTTATCTATCGAATACCAGGCCGCCGGAATATCCTGCTGAATAATCCAATCACTTACCAGCGTGGTTTTTCCAAATCCGGCCGGCGCAGAGATAAGCATTAATTTGGTTTTCAGGCCGGCAGCCAGTTTTTCAAAAAGTTCTGCCCGATGAACAGTTTGGGTACCGGGCGGCGAAATATGTAGTTTTGTTAACAGCACCCTTTAAATTTACATAATAATTTCTAGTTTCTATTATCTTTATTAACCTGGCAGCAACATTGTGCCCATATTTAAAAGCATGCTTTTTTTCCAAAGGATCTTCCTTGGTTTTAGCTTTAATAAATTAAAGGAAATGAAGGAAGTAGCCGGCGCCATATTCATACAACTATTAATCTTTTGCAACGGAGGAAGCCATATATTCAATTGCTAAATATTGGTAAAGGTTTTATAAATGTTTACGCTATACAGTATGAATAATAGTTTTTACACCTTACATCAAATAGTTGGTAGTACCCTCCTATAAAACTACCTTCATAATATTGGGCAATAAACACAAAGTTTATACTTCATGCTAATGAAGGACGACTACCATACAGGTTATTTAGCGGCGTACTATAAAAAGAACCAATTGAGTAACAGAAAATTTAACATTTAAATATTATGGACTTAATACTAACCAACCATGTAGAAAATATTAAAAGCAAGGACAAAGATCTGCGATATGGTTCTTTTCAATTTTTGATCCAGCTAACGCAACATCCGGTTGATTGTGCCTATGAAGTATGGGATGATTTAATTTTTATTATTAAAAATTGGTGATAACCATCAGAGAACGATTGCCGTCCAACTGCTGAGTGGTTTAGCAAAAAGCGACCCGGAGCAAAGAATGCTGAATGACTTACCACAACTTTTGGAAGTAACCAAAGATAAAAAGTTTGTAACCGCCCGGCATTTCCTGCAATCATTATAGAAGGTTGGTGTAGTAAATGATGTTTTAAGAAAAAGAATAATTCTGGAATTTCGTAAGCGGTTCAAGGAATGTATAGCAGAAAAGAATTGCACCTTAATTCGCTATGATATCATGGAGGTGTTTAGAAAGATTTATGACGCCACAGAAGATCAAATAGTGCTAAATACTGCGCTTACGCTTATAGAATACGAAGATGATGAAAAATACAGAAAGAAGTATTTGGGGGTTTGGAAGGATGTTTTAGAAACCGCCAGGACGTAAAAAAGAAATAAATTATTAGAAAGTAAAAGCCTCTAACAAACAGAGGTTTGACACCATTCTAATAAAAGGTCAGGATGAAATTATTAATGAAAAATAGAATCGTAATCTCTTAGTTGTATCCTTCTTAGCGAAAATAAATTCCTCACCTAAATGGTCAATTTTTAAAGGCAAACAAGTAGCTGACGGAAAATGAAAAGCGCCGATTGAATTCTTTTGATTTAGGCGGTATATTTTCGGCAGGAAAACCATCTTTATAGTTAAGCGGCCGTTTATCTTCCAAATAACTAAACAGCGGCGTTAAACCGTAGCCATAGCGAATATCAAAAATAATTAAGCTTTTTTTTAACTTATAGTGAAAACCAGTAGCAAAAACGGCACTTATTTCAGACCTGGCCTTTACGGTAATGCTGTCAAAAGCAGTTTGTATTATGTTTTCTATCCCGTTTACCGTAACCGTATCTATTTGTTTAAATAACGTTTGCCGGAACTTGTGTTCAACTTTAAATTTTTCTCTAACTGCATTTTCTCCGGTGGCATTGCGGTTAAAATAAGAACTATTCCAAAATGAAAAAGCGGGCCCGGCAGCCAGGAAGAATTTAGTTTTTTTATTTCCTACAGAAAATTTTACCAGTAAGGGTAATTCAATATGCGTATTGACCCAGTGTTCGTAGCTTTTCTGATTAGCTTTGCCATTTTTATCATTATAAATGCCAAATGCCTGGTATCCTTTCTTTACCAAAAGTAATTCCGGCTGAAATGAAAGACTGTCGCTGATGGCAAAATTAGCAATTAAACCTAACTCGGGATTAAAATTGGTGCCGAAGCGAGCCTGGTTACTAGTCTGACTATTGGGACTTACAAAAGCGTATTCGTTTCGGGTTATTTTAGAAAAATTTCCGCCGGCTTTTAGACCTAAATATACTTTTTTTTGAGCGGCCGCCTCAAAGAAAGAGAATAAAAAAAAAAAGAGAAAGCCACAATACTACAGGCCTTGATTACTTTATACACAGATCAACTTTTTAGCAGGTTAAAATTGGAATAGCTAATCTCAACCTTATCAAAGAGAGACAATTACAATTTAACAAATATATTCAAAAAAACAAATCAGGTATCAATGTTTATCAAATCAGGGTCAAAATTGGCTGCAAAAGAAATTTACAACGCTTAATAAGATTATAAAATTATAATTTTCCCGCTCTGGATGAGATTAGGAATAAGCTTTTATATAAAAAATTTATTTTTTTTCTTAGAATCCATTTCCGAACGGAAATAAATTAAACCTTTCCCGCTTAAAATAATCCCTCCGACTATAATAAATTTATCAAATCAAAATTATTTTGCCCCTATACTTTGCCAGAATGCAGTTAACCTTTATAAGCTGGCATCCTTTTTCTCTCCCGATCCTGTAAGGTTTCTATTACGATGGTCTAATCAAAAAATTTACCCTTAATTAAGGCAAGGTGTCTGCAATCCTTCTGGTTGAGGGTTTGCTAAATATTAAACACCAAATAAATTTTTATCTAAAAATTCATTGCGGAACTTTCCGGTCGGGTCGTACCGGAATACAAGGTCTTTAAAATCCGGTAACCGTTCGTAGCGGGAAGCCAGCACCTGGGCCGGTAGTGTGAACAGCTTACCCCAATGCGGACGGGGGCTGAAAGGGGCCAGTTCTCTTTCGATAAGGGGCAATATTTTACTTACGGCCAGCCAGTTGGGGTGCCAGGTAAAATGCAGCGCAACACACGGTTGTTGGTAACACGGACTCATCCAGCAATCATCGGCCGCAATGGTGCGAATCTCTGAAATATAAAGGTGCGGACTAATTATTTCTCCCATCCTGGCTATTGCCTCGATTGCCTCCACTGCCTGGTGGCGCGGCACAAAATATTCCGATTGTAACTCCACGCCGCTGCTCGGGGTAAAACCCATTTTAAAATGCGGTAAACGGTCGTGCCACGGCCCCGGTATTCCCAACTGTTCGGTACAATTTTCGGCAGGTACATCCGCTATCGGATGCAAATTTTGGGTAGCCGCCTGGGCGCCGAAAAATAGTGGCGCCAGTTGGTTCTCCTCTCCTGCTACCAAGCAACTTTTTATCCATACTTTATTTAGGCTATCCTGCCGCCAATCTGTAAACAAACTAACGCTGTACCCCGCCGAAACAATCGCTTCGAAATTTGCTTTTAATTCCGTTAAAGGCAACCACTCGAATACGTGCTGTTGCACCTGAAAAGTGGGCTCAATGGTTAGTGTAAGTTTGGTGATAATTCCCAGCGCGCCTAAATTTACCACCGCCCCATTAAATATATCCACATCTATTTCCTTTGATAATGCATAAACCTCGCCATCGGCAGCTACAAATTCCATCGCAACGACCGAGGTAGCCAGGTTTCCGTTTGTAATACCGGAACCATGGGTAGCCGTGATAACCGAACCGGCAACCGAAATATGCGGCAATGAGGCCAGGTTTGGCAAAGCAAAACCATTTTCGTGGAGGTAAGGCGCCAACTCGCCATATTTTAGCCCGCCTTCCACCGTAACGGTTAGGGCCGGGATATTTAATGCAATTACCTTATTCAGGTTTTTCGTCGAAAGCAGGTATTCCCCGCTGTCCGCAATGCGGTTAAAGCAATGGCGGCTACCCAACGCTTTTAGTTTATGGTGTTTTTTTACGAGGGATTGTATTTGGGGCACGGAAGAAGGATAATATATTTTATCTGTACTGAAAATAATATTGCCCGCCCAATTTTGGCGTTCCGAAATGATTTCCGGTTGCGTTGCCGGCAAAAAAGCATCTTCCATTGTTTAATATATTCTGTCGTTTTCTATAGTTCCTTTTCTGAAGGCGTGAAATATTCTATTAAAGAACAGCTTTGCAGTTCCTTTTCTTTTTCATGATATATTTCCCGACTTTCGTCCGAATAAAATATTGTTTTAAAGTACTTTCAAAGGGCCGTTTGGTTGAACCTTAATAATAGTTGGCTCTAAAAGCATTTTGTTTACGGCTCAAAATATTAAAAGAGGTTTTTCTGCGAAAATAAAAATCTTTCAAATAAACCGAATGGCTAGAATCCCTGCTGGTACGGGTTAAATAGGAATAATTATCTGGCGTCTGGTATAAATAGTATATTCAGATTTAATTAAAAGAGTTTTATTAACAGAAAAGACAATATTCACCTATTTTTAAAGAAATTAATACAAACAATAGCTTAATGCCTGAAATTGCCACCATTTGGCGAAAAAATTCAAGAATAGCGGTGGTTTAAACAAGACATTTCTGCCTCTTTGGTTAACTAAATTTAAACGCTTATGCGCTATTTTACCCGCATTTTTTTTGTTCTTTTATGTTGCGTGGCCATTTATCCGGTCCCATTGTGGGCGCAAAAGCCCCGGCAGAAGCCATTGGTAGTAAACATTGACCTGAAGAATAAGGCGCAAATTATCGACAACTTTGGGGCGGCGGGCTGTTGGTATGCCGAAGGAATAGGAAAATACTGGCCTTCTGAAAAGAAGGAACGAATCGCCGAACTACTTTTTAGCCGGGCTACGGATGCGCAGGGAAACCCCTTGGGAATAGGCTTATCGGCGTGGCGTTTTAATATTGGGGGCGGCACCACCGAACAAGGCGATAACAGCGGCATCCAGGACGTAAACCGGCGGGTTGAAAGTTTCCAGAATCCGGATGGCTCTTACGACTGGAACAAACAAATGGGTTATACCTGGTTTGTAAAGAAAGCTAAAAATTACGGCGTACCGCAATTAATTGCGTTTTCTAATACTCCTCCGGTGCAATTCACGCAAAACGGCCTGGGCTTCAAAACCGAAAAAGATTACCGTTCGAACCTGCAACCAAGCAAATATGAAGCCTATACCGATTTTCTGACCGAAGTACTCAGCCATTACGAAGCAGCTGGCTTGCGGTTCGATTACATCAGCCCCGTAAATGAACCGCAATGGGATTGGAGCGGAAAATTTGGCGAAGCGAAGCAGGAAGGAAGTTCCTGGCGCAACGACGAGATAGCCCGCGTGATCAAAGCCCTGGATAATTCTTTAGAAAAGAAAAAATTAACCACTCAAATTATTCTGCCCGAAGCGGCCAAACTCACCTATTTGTACGGCGAAACATCTGCGGCATCACGGCAAATTCAGGCTTTCTTCGAAAAAAGCAACCCGTTGTACCTGGGCAACCTAAAGCACGTACCTCAACTAGCGGTGGGCCATAGCTATTTTACCGACGAAGGTGATAGTGCCACCATTGCTATCCGGCAGCAAGTAGCCGATACTGCCCGGCATTATGGTATTCGATTTTGGCAATCTGAATATTCTATGTTGGCCAATGGTTACCGGGAAGGCGCCAAAACCCGGCGAACGGCCATGGATTGCGGTCTCTTTCTGGCCAAAATAATGCACCAGGATTTAACAGTAGGCAATGCCACCGCCTGGCAGTTCTGGAATGCGTTTGAACCCGGCAAACCCGATTTTGACACCCGGTATTACCTTATTGCTTTGCAACCCAATGCAACCCATACCGATGGTAATTTTTCCCAGACCAAAAACTTGTGGGCCATGGGCCATTACAGTTTGTTTGTGCGGCCGGGCATGCACCGCTTAAATATTACCCGCAACGATAAAGCAACTGCCCTGGCCGCGGCACAGCAAGTTATGATATCGGCTTTTTCGAACGATAAAGACCAGCTGGTGGTAGTGGCAATTAACTACGAACCAGTTGCGCGGGACCTGCAACTGGCGGTAAAATCTTACCCCAAAGGAGCTAATTACCGGCGCTACGTTACTACTGCTGCTCCCGAAGACAATATGAAACTTTACCCGTCCGGGAAATTAAACCAGCCTTTTTCTTTGCCCGCCCGGTCTATCACTACATTGGTAGTAAGTAGATGATAGGTTTTAAGTTATAGGTTGTACGTTGATATTACTTCCAGTGTCAAAGGTTTAGGTTAAAACCAGGTTATACTTCCTGCTATTCTGCTACTTAGATAACAGAAAGTAATTCTTGTCAAGGAATATTTTCTGGCAATATTTTAACTGCATTCTGTTAAAAACCAGCTTAATCCTTTACACAACAGCTATTCTATAATTACGAAGGCTAAGTTTAATATATGACCTAATATTTAAAGCAATATTTTCTTAAAAAATGGTACCAGTTCCTGGGCCATAATCGCGTGATCTTCCACATTCGGATGGCCACTACACCCCCTAGCTTGCATCGGCCGGAAAAAATACAACGCTACCTGCTTATCTGCCGGATAGGAAGCATCGGTATTATTTTTAACGGCAGTGAGGCAATTTTGTAAAGTTTGCCGGTTTCTGCCATTTATCATGGGGCTGCTAAGTAAAGCAATTTGGGCTTGGGGGTATTTTGATTTTACCAGTTTTACAAACCCGATATAGCTTTTAACATAAGTAGCGCTGTCAAATGGCAATCTCACTTTTTTGCCATCGCCACCGCTGAAATCGTTCGTGCCCAAAGCTATGCTTACTACCTGGGGAGTAAACGTGTTAAAATTCCAGGTCTGTGTATTATTCGTTTGAAAATTTGCCTGCTCATAAACCTGTGGCATGGTTGGGCCATTGCTGTTCCAGTTGCGGTAAACCCCAATGCCGCTAACACTACTCAGTACAAAGTTGGCTCCCAGATTTCGGGCTACCCGTGGGCCGTAAGACATATACGCATTGTGCTGGTCGTGGTACTGGCCGCTGCCGCAAGGCACCTCCGAAGGGTCTGCCGCTGCCCCGCAGGTAATGCTG
>JAQBNV010000399.1 GCA_028288395.1 Adhaeribacter sp.
CGACCCAAAAAAAACGAAAGAGTTAATCAAAGCTTCTAAAATAACTGGTATTGGTATTCAGGATGGCAGTTTGGTGGCCCAGGTAGTAGGTAATAGCTATCAGGATTACAATTTTTACCAGAACTGGGTAAGCGTGTTGCAGAAAGATTTTATCAGCCCCATCGCCGATGGTTGGAAAGGATCGTACGAATACGAGTTACAGGATAGCTTATTCGTAGATAAAAGCTGGTGTTATAAAATTAAATTTGAGCAGAAAAGGGCCCTGGACTTAGCTTTTAATGGTTACCTCTGGATAGAAGAAGAAACGTTTGCCATCCGGAAAATAGATGCCAGCATCAGCAAATCGGCCAATATTAATTTTGTGGAAAGCATTCACCTGGTACAGGAGGAGCTACCTACTGAGGCCGAGGCCTGGATGCCGGTAAAAACCAGCATCGAGATGAAAATTGCCCGCCTGAGCGAAACCCGGCCGGGAATTCTGATAAATATAAATACTTCCGCTAAAAATATTAAGGTAAATAATCCGCAGAAGCTTAAATTTTTTGAAGAACCTATCCAACTATTGCAACGGGCAAATGCCAGCTCTGATGCTTTCTGGGAAGCCAATCGCCACGATACCTTAAGCGCCAGCGACCAGCGGCTATACAGCGTTATAGATTCCATCCGGTCGTCGCCTAACATGGCCCGGCTTACCAAAATTGCCACGGTGCTGGCTACGGGCTATTTTAAGGTTGGCAAGCTAAATATTGGTCCTTATCCTTATTTATACGCCAATAATAATATTGAAGGACACCGTTTTCAGGGCGGCTTCAAAACCAATATTGATTTTAGCAAAAAGTGGGAACTGAGTGGTTATGCCGCCTATGGCACCCTCGACCAGCGATTAAAGTACGGCACCAATGTCAGGTATATTATTAGCCGGAAGCATTGGAGCGAAGTGGGCTTTTCGCGGCGCGAAGATATGCAGCGCGTGGGTTTTATGTCGGAAAAGTTGGCTTCCAGCCCGTTTCTGATGGGTTTCTCGCGCTTCGGCGATTTACGGAGCCCTATTCTGACGAAAGAAACCAGCGCTTATCTGCAGCGCGATATTTCGCGGGGCGTAACCCAACGTATCACGCTGGCCAATCGCGTTTTTCAGCCCCAGTATAATTTTGCTTTTTATAACGAATGGCCTGATAATCAGAAGATAGCAGTTAAAAATTTTACTAGCACAGAGCTTAGTTTTTTAACCCGCTATGCCAACAACGAAGTAAAAATTACAAACGACAACGACCGCATTAGTTTAGGTAATGGCCAATGGCCGGTTGTTTCCTTTAAGTACACCATCGGCCTGAAAAATTTTCTGCGTTCTACCGTCGATTACCAACGGGTAGATGCGGGCATTACGCAGTCTTTTGTGATGGGGCGCTTAGGGAATGCTAATTACCGCCTCGAAGCCGGTAAGATATTTACCCCGGTTCCTTATCCTTTGCTGGAGGTGCATTTAGGTAATCAAACGCCGTTTTACTACATGCAAAGTTTTAACCTGATGAATAATTTTGAATTCGCCAGCGATACTTACGCTTCGCTGCGCTACGAACAATATTTTGAAGGTTTGCTGCTCAATAGCCTGCCGCTGATAAAGAAACTGAAATGGCGGTTACTAGCCACTTCCAATATTCTTTACGGTAGCCTCAGTGATCAAAACCTGAAATTAATCTCGCCTAATGGTTCGGATGGTACGCCGCAGGAATCTTTCAGAACGCTTCGGCAAGGGCCTTACGCGGAGGTAGGATATGGTATCGAAAATATTTTCCGGGTGCTACGGGTAGATGCGCTTCACCGGTTAACTTATTTAAATAATTCGTCGGTGAAGAAGTTTGGCCTGAAGGTTTCTTTTCAATTTAAGCTTTAATTTACCCGGCTATAATTTTCTTATGCGTATATATTTCCTCCATTATACCCATACCCTGTAATGGAACCGCTACCAGTTAGACCAGGCTATGCCCATAATAATTCGCAGTAAATATTATGTGGGCGGCCTGCTCCACCCGGTGCTTTATTCTTTCGGGAGCGATGAGAAAAATTCGGCCGTCCGCTTTTCGGAGTAATAAATATTTTGCCAGAAATCTTCGGCAAAACCAACATGACCCCCATGGCGGGGCATTTCCAGAAAGAAATATGGATTTTGTTCAGCTTCGGCTACCGGAAAACATTCCGTCGATAAAAAAGGATCGTTCAGGGCATTTACCAGTAGGGTAGGGATGCGGATGTTGGGTAAATATTGCCGGGAACTGCAGCTGGTATAATATTCTTCGGCATTCTTAAAGCCATGAATGGGGGCAGTATAGCGGTCGTCGAACTGCGGAAATGTTTTTAATTTATGATAGTTATCCAGGGTCATTCCTTCGGGCAGCATAGCCATTTTATCAGTTAGCTTGTGTCGCAGGGTTTTGAGAAAACGTTGCATGTAAACGCGGTTCCCAGGGCGCGCCATCTGGGCCGACGCCGATAAAATATGGCAAGGAACCGAAAAAGCAACGGCCGCTTTAACCTGCTCCGGCACCTGTCCGGGTTGTTGCCCCAGGTAATGCAGGGTAATATTGCCACCCATGCTAAAGCCAATTAAATATATTTCCTGGTATCGCCCGGTGTTTAAGGCATATTCCACTACGGTGTGCAGGTCGTCGGTAGCACCCATGTGGTAGGAGCGAAGCAGTTTGTTCGGCTCCCCGCTGCAACTCCGGAAGTTCCAGGCTAGGGCATCCATCCCGATTTTATTCATTTGTTTCGCCATGCCCCGCATGTACGGCCGGTCGGCGCTACCTTCTAACCCGTGCGTTATAATAGCCAGCCGCTGGTTTCCTTTCTCTGACCAATCCAGATCCAGGAAGTCATTATCCGGGGTGATGATGCGCTCCCGCCGGTAAACCAAGGCTTTTTCTTTACGGAAAAGCGCCGGCACAATGGTTTGCACGTGCCGGTTAAAAAAATAAAAAGGTCCGCCGGGATATTTAGAAGGAACAACAGGCATATTACACTAATACAAATTTTCGGTACAAAGTTCGCGCTTTTCTGCGATCGGAGAAAGTTTAAATTTGCCCCAATGGTGCGCAAGCTTTTGTACAGAATAAATTTATTTTTGTCAAATCCTATTCAGGAAGTAATTGACAGCCGAGGTTTACAGAACCCTATACTTTTTTTTTAATAAGTTTGGAAAGCATGCGGAAAACCTCTAAATTTGCACCTCATTCAGAATAAGAATTAAAAATATTTATAATATAAATCATGGCTAATCACAAGTCGGCATTAAAAAGAATCAGATCGAACGACGCTAAGCGGGTATTAAACAGATACCAGGCTAAATCTACCCGTACATTCATCAAGAAATTAAAAGGTACTACTGATAAGGCCGAAGCTCAGGAACTGTACAAAACCGTTTCTTCGATGTTAGACCGCTTGGCGAAACGTAATATTATTCATAAAAACAAAGCGGCCAATAACAAATCCAAACTGGCTAAGCACATTAATGCCCTGGCAGCAGCTGCTTAATTGCTTTTACTGGCATTTGTAAGCCTTGATTTTTATTTGTCTTTATAACCCATTGCCTGTTTTTTTAAAATCAGAAGCTTTATCTGCGGGTAAAGCTTTTTTTATTATCTGTTGGTAATGGGTAGCACCAGGTACGTTTATTTGTTTAATGAAAGGGCATTGGTTGTCTTTATTTACTAACCCTGATTTTAAAATAAAAAAGCCTGTTAATTTAACAGGCTTTTTTATTTTAAAATATTTGAATAGTCAGGTTAATCCTTTAATCATTAAAATAAGCGACCTTTTATTTGCGGCTGAGTTTGATGGTGTTGGCGCTGGTGCGATCCGTGGCGGGCATACTGGAGATATTTACCACCACGTTGCCGTCCATCAGATGACCGTCCTGGGTAAGAATTTGCCGGAAATCAGCAATGAGGTTATCGGTTGATGTTACTTCCTTATCGTAGAAATACGTGCGTACGCCCCAAACCATATTCAGTTGGTTTACCAAGCGCAGATTATCGGTAAAAACAAAGATATGGGCTTTGGGTCGGTTTTTAGCCGTATGTAGCGCGGTAAAGCCAGAACGGGTCATGCACACTACAGCGGTTGCCTCCGTGTCGCGGGCCAGGGCGCAAGCGTTCGAAATGACAGTTTTGCTGAAGAACGAATCTACATTGGGCTTGGGTTTTACAATTTTATGGAAAACCTCGTCGTGT
>JAQBNV010000429.1 GCA_028288395.1 Adhaeribacter sp.
AAACTCTTTCAACTTCAATATTTCTTATATTTTATTTAAGTTTTGTCATTCAGAAGGAAACTTGTTAGCCTCCTGGATTCAATCGGCTACTAGCGTATTCCACTTCGGATTCAAAGTTCTAATTAGCTCTTCTTTCGCTTTCCTGCTAAAGTTTTTAATTTCCTTTTCCCTCTCAATTGCCATATTTACATCTGAGTATCGCTCGAAATAAACTAAGCGATAACAATAAAATTTCCCGGCAAAGCTTTCCAATTTCCCCGGTTTTCATAATGCTGCCGGATGCGAGTCGTTAAATCATTCGTTACGCCGGTGTATAAAACTGTTTTGGCTGGATTAGTAGTGATGTAGACGAAGTAATTTCTTTTAGCATCTCACAAGCCTTCTTTTAAATACCTTAAATATTGACTTCTCAATACTTTCTCTGCCATCCAGGTTTATTTTTGTCATTCAGAAGGAAACTTGTTAGCAATCTATCAACAAGTTTCCTTCTGAATGACAAAAGTGGAATAACTAAAATATTCATTCTAATTATCCGCCTAAGAATATCTTAAATAAGCGTCTTTTATTTTATCCAGAAACTGGTGTTGGTCTTGCTGCCAGTAGATGTTTGAAAATATTTCTACTTCATTAAAACCGTTAAAACCTGCTTCTTCGGCCCAGCCGCGAATTTGTTTTAGGTTAATAACGCCTTCGCCCATCAGGCCCCGGTCGTTGAGCATATCCAACGTTGGCGTTTTCCAGTCACAGATGTGGAAGGCGGAGAAGTTACCGTTCTGGCCGCAGCGTTTCATCTGGTTTTCCAGGTCCGGGTCCCACCACAAATGGTATACGTCTACGGCAATGCCTACCCAATCAGAATTTAAGGCTTCGGCCATGTCGTTGGCCTGGCCTAAGGTATTTACCGCCGAACGGTCGCCAGCGTACATGGGGTGCAAGGGCTCGATAGCTAATTTTACGCCGGCAGCTTCGGCGTACGGCAAGCAGGCGGCAATACCATCTTGTATTTGCTTCCGCGATTCGATTAATGATTGACCAGGTGCGGAACCACAAACCAAAACCACCATTGGGGCACCCAAGGCTTCTGCTTCGTCAATGGCTTTTTTATTATCGTCGATAGCAGCTTGTCGGGCACTTTGTTCTAATGCCGGGAAGAAACCACCGCGGCACAACGACACCACCTCCAGGTTCAACCCGCGGAGCATGTTGCCGGTTTGCTTAATGTCGCGGCCCGCTAAGGCATCGCGCCAAACCGTAATGCCGCCAATACCCGCCGCCGAAAATTCCTGCGCCGCTTTTTCAATTACCCAGGTTTTGGTAGTGATGGTGTGCACGCACAGTTTCGATAAATCAGTAAATTCCCGGGCCATTATTTTACGCAGTTGTAGAAGGTATAATACGGCTCGTTGTTGATGATTTTCTGCACATAAAGCGCTACTTCCCGGATGTGGTAATCGCCCCACATACTTGATTCGCCGTACGGAATGGTGCTGCCTTCGGGTACATAATCCCAGCCGTTTGGCCAGTGATACACCGAGTGTAATAATAAACCCTGGTGGTTAGTATCGGTGCTTAAGTAAGGCTCTTGCAGTAAAGTTTGCAGTACTCTTAAACCCGCTTGCCAATATTTATCACCTGCTTGGGTCTCGCCGCGGCCTTGTAAAAATTTCCCTAAACGCAATAGGCCTTGGGCTCCAATGGCTGCTGCGGAAGAATCAATCGGTTCCTGGTTATTATACGGGTCAGAAGCACGGCTTAGATAATCGCCTAATTTATGCAGATTCGGAGCCCCGGTATCCCAGTAAGGAACGCCGTCGGTTGGCGTATGTTCGATGTAAAAATCGCAGGTAGCTTTAGCGGCTTTCAGCATAAAAGCTTCAATTTCGGGGCGGCCACCAAAAGAAGCTAATTCATCATCCGAGATAGTTTGTAAATATTCAAGTTCTTCGGCAAAACCGCACATGGCCCAGGCCAGACCACGGGTCCAGGTACTGAAACCGGTGTAACCCTGCTGGGAGTTTGGTGCCCGGAAATTTCCGTCTTTGGTGTTAAAGATGCTTTCGTGCGCCGTGCGTCCCCAAATATCGTAAGTATCGCGGCCTTCGCCGTAGAATACCGAGTAATCGGCGGTAGCTTTGCAATGCAACAATGCGCGCTCGAGTAAATTTATCTTAATATCATTCTCGCTCTGGAAAATATGACCCAAACTGTGGCTCACTACCAACGCCCGGCACGAACGAATCGTATCGACGAATAAAGAGTGAGGGCCATTAAAGGAATGAATAAAACCGCCATTTTTGGAAACCGTCCAGCGGCTGGCTTGCACGGCACCCGATATTTTTAGCGCTAATTCGTAAAAGTTTTTCTCCCACTCGTTAAAAGGCGTTTTGCCTTCGTGCATCAGGCGTAGCAAATTGCCGTAGGTGCTTACGTTGTTAAAACCGTGGTCGTGCACGCCAATGTGGCTGACGTGCGGCGCCATCACCTCTAGTGTTTTCTTGCGTCCGGATTCCAGAAATTCCTGTTCACCGGTGGCATCGAACTGCAGAATAGCTGAGCCAAACTGAAAGCCTTGGGTCCACTCGGTCCAGCCGCGGGTGCTGTACTGGCCCTTTATCGTAAAAACGGGCGAGCCTTTGCTTACATCGTAATTCCGCTGAATATTGCTTACTTTCTCGCTGGACAATTCCCAGAATCGGGTCAAGGCTTTTTGCAGATCCGCGGGCTGTAAATCTTGCTTTATTTTAATCATTTGTGGTGGATAACACGGTACTTTTGGAATTTAATATTCAAATGTATCCGGACTGGGCCTTACAAGAAAGGGATAATTAGTTTTCAAACGGGTACTTTTCCTTCTCCTGGTACCGGAACTCCGATGGGCTCATACCGGTCCTTTTCCGGAAAATGCGGCTGAAATAAGACGAATCTTCGTAATTAAGCTTCCAGGCAATTTCTTTGTTCGATAATTCGGTGTGAATCAAAAGCCGCTTGGCCTCCAGAATCAACCGGTCAATTATAATATCACTGGCGTTATTATTCGTAATACGTTTGACGTATTTATTCAAAACGGCCGGCGAAATAGCCAATTTATCTGAATAATCTTTCACCTGGTGCAGGGTATCGAATTGCTGTTCCACCAGTGTCCGGAATTGCTGCACCAACGCATAATTCGGGTTGTGCATATTTTCTTTTTCGGCGAAATAATGCAGGTAAAACTGCTTACACTTAAGCAAAAACACGTGCAGATAATTTTGCAATATTTCTTTACTCAGCGATTGGTTACCCGAATATTCCTTTTTTATCAAACCAAGCAGATCCATTAATTCTGCAAATTCGGCCGGTTGTAGGTTTAAGATAGGAACAAGGGTATAATTATTAAAAAACGGGAAATCGAAAAGCAGGTCTTTGTTAAAAGCCGGTTGGAAATAAAAATCGCGGGAAAACACGAGCAAAAAGCCGTGATAGGCCTCTTCCCGGGAAATTAAATGCACCTGCCCCGGCGTAATAAAATGCACCGAATGCGAATGAATGGCGTGGGTTTGAAAATCAATTTCGTGCTTGCCGGCACCGTTTACAAACAAGCCTATCTCGTAATAATTATGCCGGTGGGGCCGGTCAGTTTTATGTGGGTAATAAGCACTTTCAATATTCTTCCCTTGTACCTCATAAATCTGGAAGGTAAGCTGTTGTTTGCCTTCGGGTAATTCATACGTATGAATATTACTGAGCATTCCCAAAGATAGAATATTCAGCAGAAATGGAAGGTAAAGTTTGGCTGAAAATATGAATGATTAGTCTTTCCAGAAAGTAATTTTGTTTTCAGCAAAACTAGCGCACGTCTTAAGCGGAGCATCACTGGTGCCAGAAAACACCAGAAGGCCAAAAAAGCATAAATGGGAGGCAAAGAAGCGCAGGGAATAGGTTAAAACTACTTTTACTATTCTGATTCGATTATGGAATGCAGCGCAATTTTCAAGCTGTATTCCATTAAGAAAGTCATTCAGAAGGAAAACTGTTTGCATGTCACGAACAAGTTTCTTTCTGAATGACTATTTGGGGCTGGTTTAAATAGATTCTTAAATATTACTATTATTCTTAAACCTATACCTTTTTACCGGGTACCAATCCAATTACTTTATAAATCCGGCCATCGGCTTTGGTAAAAATGTAAAGTTCATTTTTAGGGCCTAAGCCAAAGCGCAGGTCGGTTTTTTTGCTGGACGAGGTTTCCTGGAGTTTAATTTCTTTGCCGGCTACCTGTAAGTCGAGTTCCTGAACGGTGGCCTGTTGCCCCAGTTTTAACTGGCTATTCTCGACAAAGAAGACCCGGCCACTAACAATATCACCAAATATATATTTACCTCTTAACTTCGGCACGGCGGTTCCGTTGTAAACAAATCCGCCCGAAATGGCATTGCCTTCATCGTGGTCGAACTGCGCTACCGGGTAAGTAAACTTATATTTAGCATCGTCCTGCGGCAAGGCATAAACCCGATCCATTTTGCCTCGGTAATTTATCAGGAAAGTACCTTCACGGGCCGGCCAGCCGTAATCGGCGCCAGCCATACCAATATTTAATTCTTCTATATTGTTCAGACCAATATCGGTTATCAGCATTTTGCCATCCGGGGTCCAGGTAATCCGGTTAGGATTCCGGAAGCCACGCACATAAACCTCGCCCAAAGTACTGGGGTCATTATCTTTGGCAAACGGATTACTGTCGGGGATACCATACTGGCCATTTTTGCTATTGCGACCTTTTGGGTCGATGCGGATAACTGAGCTCCAGATGGTTTTATTGCTGTTACAAACAAAGTAAGCACCCTGTTCCGCCGCACCACCATCGCCCAAGCCAATATACAACAGGCCATAATCCGGAGAACCAGGCTTGGCAAAATTATTAAAAGTAAAATCCTGAAATCCAAGAATATGCGTCAACATGTTAA
>JAQBNV010000434.1 GCA_028288395.1 Adhaeribacter sp.
CCGCAGGAAGCCTGCACATTGGAAATGATAACGGGCTGGTTTCCCATATTTTTAAATTTAATTTCTTAGGCAGCGGGCACACCTTGGGCTACTTTACCAAAATCGTGCGTCTCTACTTCAAACTTAAGAGTGCCCTGGGCAAAGAGCTGATTAGATAACAGCACAAAGCAAAGGCAAATTAGGGAAAGGAAGGATTTTATTTTCATCTCTAGAGACTTTAAATTTTGTTTCTTTCGTGTATCACAAATATAAAGAAAAAAGATAAAAAACAAGTTCAATTTTTAATCATATTTTATCGGATGTAGCCCCAAAAGCCGCTTATTTGATAAACTGAACCTTTTGCTTAATATTGTATATCATTTACCAAGGATTTTAAGAAATATGCACATAGAACAACTGGTAAGATCTGAGAAACTTAGCAGAGAAGAAATACTGAGGGATTACCGGATTGCCTGCGAAAGCCGCCAAGCCAGTCTCGTGGGGCGGAAAGAAGTTTTCATGGGAAAAGCGAAGTTCGGGATCTTTGGGGATGGTAAAGAAGTAGCGCAGCTGGCAATGGCCCGGTATTTTCGGGCGGGCGATTTTCGTTCGGGCTATTACCGCGATCAAACGTTTATGTTTGCCATTGGCGAATTGACTTTAGCCCAATTTTTTGCCCAGCTTTATGCTCACGCCGACGAAAAGGCGGAGCCGGCTACGGCTGGCCGGTGTATGACCGGGCATTTTGGTACTCGCCTGCTCGACGAAGACGGTAACTGGAAAAACCAGGTAGAAAGTAAAAACTCCAGCGCCGATATTTCCCCTACCGCAGCCCAAATGCCCCGGCTAGTCGGGTTGGCCTATGCATCTAAACTGTACCGCCATAATCCGGATTTAAAATATTTAGATAATTTTTCGATAAACGGAGACGAAGTAGCTTTTGGAACCATCGGCAATGCTTCTACTTCCGAAGGACCCTTCTTTGAGGCTATAAATGCCGCCGGCGTCTTACAGATTCCGATGCTGGTATCAGTTTGGGATGATGGTTTTGGCATTTCGGTTCCTTCGGAATACCAGACTACCAAGGGCAGTATTTCGGATGTGCTGTCTGGTTTTCAGCGCGAGGCCAAAGGAGAGCAAGGTTACGAAATATATAAAGTAAAAGGTTGGGATTATGCCGGCCTGCTGGAGGTATATGCCAAAGCGGTAGCCATTTGCCGCGAAGAACACGTTCCCATTCTCATTCACGTGGAAGAAATGACCCAACCCCAGGGGCATTCTACTTCCGGATCGCACGAACGGTACAAAACAAAAGAGCGGCTGGAATGGGAAGAAGAATATGATTGCATAAAGAAAATGCGGGAATGGATTTTGGCAAATGAATATGCCACCTCCGAAATATTATATGCCCTGGAAAACGAAGCAAAGGAAAAGGTACGCCTTGCCCGTAACAAAGCCTGGGAAGCCTATATCAGCGAAATTAAAGCGGACCAGGAAGATGCATTGGGTTTACTTGAGGAACTAGTTCAGCAAACTGCCTCCGACCAGGTAGGGCGGATAAAGGAGTTTATACAGGAACTACGCAAAACCATTACCCCCAGCCGCTACGACGCCATCAAAGCAGTTAAAAAAACTTTACGTTTTATTCGGAACGAAAAAACGGCGGCCCGCAGAGATTTAATCCGCTGGATAGAAAAGATTACCGGCGAAAACGCCGATCGCTACAATTCCTATATCATCAGCCAGTCGGAAGAGTCGCCTTTGCTGGTACCCGAAATAAAACCAGTTTACGACCCGGATAGTCCGCTGGTAGATGGAAGAGAGGTATTGCAGGCGTGTTTTGATGCTGCGCTGGGCCGCGACCCGCGAATTTTTGCCATCGGCGAAGATGTAGGTAAAATAGGCGATGTAAACCAGGCCTTTGCCGGCCTGCAGGATAAATACGGCGAACTACGCGTTACTGATACTGGCATCCGGGAATGTACCATCGTCGGACAGGGGATAGGCGCTGCTTTACGCGGGTTACGGCCTATTGCCGAAATCCAGTACCTTGATTACCTGCTTTATGCCATTCAAATATTATCAGATGATTTAGCTTGTTTGCAGTACCGGACCAAAGGCGGTCAGAAAGCGCCGGTTATAATCCGGACGCGAGGACACCGCCTGGAAGGGGTCTGGCATTCCGGTTCGCCGATTGGCCTCTGTTTAAGCGCCCTCCGGGGAATGCATATTCTGGTGCCGCGCGATATGACCCAGGCGGCTGGTTTTTACAATACATTGTTTAAAGGCGACGATCCGGCCCTGGTTATAGAAAGCCTGAACGGCTACCGCCTGAAAGAACACCTGCCGGTGAACATCGGCGAATTTACGGTGCCCTTGGGTGTGCCTGATATACTGAAGTCGGGAGAAGATATTACTGTGGTTACCTACGGGTCTATGTGCCGGGTGGTAATGGAAGCGGCCCGGCAGTTAGAAGAATTTGGCATCCGGTGCGAAGTGATCGATGTTCAATCATTATTGCCTTTCGATATAGATCACCTGATTGTAGATTCTATCCGGAAAACCGGCCGGGTATTATTTACTGATGAAGATGTACCGGGCGGCGGCACCGCCTTTATGATGCAGAAGGTGTTGGAAGAACAGGAAGCCTATCAGTGGCTCGATTCGCCGCCGCGTACCTTACCGGCCCACGAACACCGGCCGTCTTATTCTTCTGATGGCGATTATTTTTCTAAACCAAACCCCGAAGATATTTTTGATGTGATATATGAAATAATGCACGAGGCAAACCCAACTAACTTCCCAGCTATATATTAATCTCTCCTGAATATTTTAAATAATAATATTAAAAATTAGTTGAATATTAAAATTAAATAGATGCTAATATTTAACTGATCTTAAGCTGTATACAGAAGATAAATACATTAATAAAAAGCACTTCGTGGTGCCAAAATACTGATTTAATTGATGCAGAAATAGTGCTGAAAAGTTTAGGAATAAAATTAAAACCCCGGCAAGTACTTGCCAGGGTTTTAATTTTATTCCTAAAAATATTTTTTTCCTGAAAAAAATATTAACGTAAAACAGTTACTTCATCTGATTCAACGGTATTGCTTTCACGAAATGCCCGATCCCGGACCCGAACCCGAAATTTGAGAACATCATTGGATTTAATTAAAGGATTTTCACGGACCACAATGCTGTAACGGATGTCGCCTTCAATAGGTCCAACACGGCCATCAGGAGCTAACCGAAACAGCCGACCGTTAAAGGTGAAACCCGCCGGCAAAACGACAGTTTGAAAAACACCATTCTTTTTAATTAAAATATCGACAAAATAATTAATATTATTTCCCTGCTGATTAAATGGGGGTTGGGTTATATCTTCATTACTCAAACCTAAATCGCCGTCCCCATCCTCGAAGCGGGTGACCAGGATTAAGGAATCTTTTTTTACCCCATTTTCCAGCGAAGGCCAACTTTCCACCGTCGAAAATTCTAGGTGAGGTTTATTGTCGTAATCTGGTGGGTGCTGGCAGGCATTAAGGGCCAGCAGAAACCCGGAGAGTAGCAATAGTTTATAAAAGTGTAAACTTTTCATCAAATGAGAAAATTGAAGTATTTTTACTAATTCTAACGATTGCTTCCCGCAATTGTTATATGGTTATTTTAGAATGTTTGATAAATCTTTTTTCAGAAATATCCCCAAATCATTA
>JAQBNV010000446.1 GCA_028288395.1 Adhaeribacter sp.
GAATGATTATTCGTTTTCATCCAGGCCGGCGGCGACCAGGGCGAACCCAATATTTTAATATCGGGATTTATGGTTAGTATCTGCTTCAATACCGGAATCAGATGCGCCCGATCCGGTGCCAGGCTAAACTTGTCGAGGGTGGGGTCGGTTTGGCCGGCCGGTAAATCGTTGTACGTAAATACATAGGAATCTAAATCCGAAGCGCCTATGCTAACCCGCAAATAGCTTATGCCAATATTATTCCCCTCTGTACCAAATAATTCCTGCAGCAATGCCGTCCGCTCGGGAGCACCCATCTGGCTAATCAATAAGGCACTGCCGCCGGTCAGGGTATAGCCAAAGCCATCAATTTCCTGGTAAATCTGTTTTTCGTCGACTTGAATAACCGGGTGCGCATTGGTGCTGGTATCGAAGGCCAGGGCAGTATCCTGTTTTGCAAACAAAACCGATTTATCCGGCTTAGTCAGCCAGAACTCGATAGATGATATGTTTTGACCGTTATCTCCACCCTTCTGGCAGCTACTTATTATCAGCAAGAAAGCAAAATAAGACAAAAGATAGAAGAAACCTGGTTTAGGGCGGGTTTGCATGTGATTTAAAAAATTAAGAAGTAATAAAATTATTCGCTGTCAGATGTTCTGCTCGTTGATCATGGGGGTTCAACTGTATCCTTTTTATAATCAGGCTACAGTAAAAGCACATGTATTGCATACCGGCCAACTGCAGGCAGGTATTCTTTTACCAACTCCAGTCTGGCGTTAATTTGCGGGCGAACCGAAACGAGATCGGTGCATATTTGCGGTATAGGAAAGTTTAATCCTTTTCGCTACCTTACTTGAAGTTTTGCCCAATCCCTGCTTCGTCCATTATTTTGGAAACGCCTGCCTTCTGGATGATGTTTTTCAGTTGCTTTTCATTTTGGGATGAAGCCAAGCAATAGACCAAAAAGCAAAGTCAGCTAATTGCCTGCTACTTGGTTTTAGCTACAGAGCTACGACGGGTAGCAGTTCTATTGTTTTCCAATACCAGGATATTGGGGCCACTGTTTATCCACCGGGCTTGCAATACGGGGGGAACCTTAACAGGCATTGCCACAAAAGATCCCAATAAAAGGTCTTGATCACTGTCCTGATCCACATCCGCGGATTCGAGGGTAAGCCAATGGCCACTAGCGGCACCCGGAAAAGTAGAAGCCTGAAACTCCATATTCCCACTATTCTTGAAAAATACAAAACCCTGCTGGGGTTGCTTCTGGTAATCAGGAAAGAAGGAAATGGCCGCAATATCTAAATCACCATCCCCGTCAAAATCGCGCACTATAGCCTTGGAGGCGCCGTGTAAGGGATAAAACCAGGCTTGCTTAAAGTTATCAGCCCCATCGTTCAGAAATAAACGCAGGCCATGATACCTTTTTAGAGAAATAGAATAATCGGCGTTATCGCCGTTGGTATAGAGTATATCGGGCTTGCCGTCCCCATTAAAATCAGCTACCTCAAAATAACTCGACCCGTAAACCGGAGGAAAACGCAGCACCTGTTTTTCTTCAAATGAACCCCTGCCTTGGTTATAAAAAAGAGTAATACTTTCACTGGCCTGCGCTACAAGGGCCATAATATCGGGGCGATGATCGCCATCAAAATCCTGCACCACGACATGCCGGCTGCCTGGAATATTTTTGAGGATATTTTCTTTATATCGACCGTTGCCTTGGTTCCGGAACCAGGCCAGGCGGCCAGTATGATTACCATAATTACAGATTATAATATCCGTTAAGCCATCCATATCCAAATCGGCATAGGTCGCTTCAACCGGCCGGTTTAACGATTCTATTAATATTTGTGCGGTATAAGCACCCGCAGAATTCCGGGTGTAGCGGGTTAGCTTACCGGCACTGCGGTCGGAAGGTTCCAGCACCCCTATGGTTAATAAATCAAAGCTGCCGTCGGGGTAAACATGCACATCCGAAGCAGGACTATCCAGCAATAAAGAATCAAGCCGGTTAAAATTCTTATCCAGGATTAATAAATTATTGCCCTTGTCTCCCAGGAAAAGCCGGGCTTGGGTTTCATCAAATTTAGCCAAGGTGGTTAAAGGAGCTTTCTGGTTCTTCAGTCGATGTGGCTTAGACGTAAACAAAGGCAAGTAGACATTAACAGGCGGCACCATCTCCTGTGGCAAGGGGGTTTCCGGAGCAGCAGAATCGTAATACGTAACTATCTTTTCCCAGTCTTGTTGGCTGATAAGCGGCTTATCGGCAAATACCCCGGCCTGAACCACAACCTGGATATCCTGATAAGGAATGCCCACATAAGGGTTATCGCTATTCAATGCTAACCCCAGCCGCATGGCCATGTTCGGCAAAACACTGTTCTTCCAGGTTTGCTTATCAAGCAAGGCCGGGGCCGGAAACAAATGACAACTGCCACAATAACCTTGAGCCAGTTGCTGGCCGGTAAGATGAGCCGTATTACCCGTTGGCAAGGGTTTTTCAAAATTGCCCTGGCCTGCTTCAGGCCGCTTTCTGTTTCCTCCACAACTTAGCAGCACCAGCAAAGCCAGCACCCGGAGCACTTCTGCAGCTTTTTGCATTTTGAAATTTAATTAAAGCGTGCGACTCCGGCCTTTAAAATCATAAATAACTACCAATTTCATGGTGGGCAGGCGTTCGAAGCGGCGGGCCGACTGCGACAAATAAGTAGAGCCATAGTGAAATTCAATTTTTTCTTTTCTGCCATTGGTATAGGTTACCGATGCCCAGGCATCGGCCGGCTGCAAGGCTATAAGCTGCGTTGTTCCTCCTGCATCCGGGCTGGCCGAACTTTTAAATTTAAAAACCTTTAAACTGTCCTGGTTTTGCGTGGCTATTATTAATTTTTCGCCATGCCGGCCATAGAGCGTAGCCAGTCCTTTGGCATCACCTTCTACCAGAAAGCCACTTTGCTGAATGGTGCGGGGCGTAAATCCTCCTTTGCCATTCCCTTGCAAGTACAATCCAGTAAAAGCATCGTAGCGGCCGGTAAATACTTCGGTGCCATAATCATTTCCCACCAGCAGTACATCTAACTTCCCATCCCGGTTTACATCGGAGGTTTGCATACCATATATTGGTGCCGTCTGGGCTTGCAGGGGCAGTACCGTCAATTTAAATTTACCGCCTCCTAAATTCTGGATATAACTACTGCCCATTTGCACCGCCTCCAGTATTAAGGCCTTTTCTAAATCTTTGGGTTTTAAAACCTCGTCGATGGGAGCCACGCTGTATTGCACGTAGCGGGCAAAAACGCTGCGGGTACGCGGCATCTGGGCATTCAGGTCGTCGCGGGTATGCATCGGAAACGGTTTATAAGTACCATCTTCAGCTTTCATGTAACAGGCCAGCACCGGATCAATACTACCGTTGTTATCAAAATCTTTGGCATAAACCCGCAGTGGTTTATCTTTAGAGGCGGTGTAGTTGGTATTTAATCCTAAGTTTCCGGCTAAGTAATCAGTGTCGCCGTCCTGGTCAAAATCGCCGGCTACCAAACTATTCCACCAACCGGTTTGCCCACCGATACCGGTAGCGGCGGTTACATTTTTAAATGATTTACCCGTATTTTTTAAGAAGGAAACCGGCAGCCACTCCCCCGCCAGCACCAAATCTGTTTTACCATCATTATCAAAGTCCGACCACAAAGCATCGGTTATCATGCCAAATTTACTCAGTTCCGGACAAACCCGGGCGGTAACATCGGTAAACTTACCGCCGTTATTTTGCAGGATATAACTGGCTGGGGGCAACGGATATTTGCCGTTTACAACCCGGCCACCAATAAATAAATCCAGGTCGCCATCCTGATCGTAATCGGCTGCTTTTACGCACGAGCCACTACTGTAAAAAATTGGTAATGCCTGCTCGTCTAATTCAAAAATACCCTGGCCATTATTCCTGTAGAGTTTATCCTGCAGGGGCACCGTGCCATCCTGAAACTCGTAGCTACCGCTTACGGCATACAAATCCAAATCCCCGTCAGCATCGGCATCGAAAAAGAGCACGCCCATTTCTTCCTGAATTTTGGCCCCAGTGAGCCGGATATTTTCGGTAGTTGATTTAAATTTGCCATTTTCCTGCTGCAAAAAGAAAGTACCTTTTTTACCAGCCGCGCCTCCTATATAAAAATCATCCAGCCCATTTTTATCAATATCACCAACCGCTATACCCGGGCCATATTGGGTATATTTGTGCGGCATAGTCTTCTGCACGTTAAAATCTATTTTATCATCTTCGTGGTGCTTAAACAGGATATTGTACAACTGCGAGGCTTCTTGTAAGGGCGCTTTGGCCAGCAAAGTTTTGGCATCCGGGTAAACCGCTGTGGCGGCAGCATCTTTCTGGTTCAGGGTTAGCACCTGGTTTGGTTTTACTCGCTTTATAACCTGTTGTTTGCCGTCCGGCCAGGTTACTTTTAGGGAGTCGATGGCGGTTAGCTGACCTAACCCGAAATGCGCCGCATTTTCTACCGTAGACAGATAGCCTTTGTAAATAGTATGTTCGTAAAATTGCTGCCGGCCTTGGGGCAAATATAATTGTACCTGGGCTCCCAAGCCGGCAGTGTTAGGAGCATTTCCCTTAAATTTTAGCCGGATGTAATTATTCTTTTTCTCTTTTTCTTTGGTTTGATAAAGCGTATTCTGATAAACAAATGCACTGTCGTTGATATTATTAACCACAAAGTCAAGGTCCCCGTCATTATCTAAATCGGCGTAGGCGGCCCCATTAGAAAAAGATGGTGTACTTAAGCCCCACTCCTGCGTTTTATCGGTAAACTGCAGGTTGCCATTATTCTTGAAAATATAGTTGGGTAATTTTACCTGCGGGATAGAATCGACCAGGCTCATCTCATTAGCCACCATATTCATACCGGCATTGTAAACGGCAAAATCGTGGTCAGTAATATCCTTCGGAAACCCATTGGTGATAATTACATCCCGAAAGCCGTCATTGTCAAAATCAGCTATTAGGGGTGTCCAGCTCCAGTCGGTCTGGTACAAGCCGGTTAGTTGTCCTATTTCACTAAATACCGGGTGACCTTTGGGAGAAATGCCATTATTTAACTGCAGCGTATTGCGGGCGTATTGGTGCTGAAACCCAAAAATGTTGTTATTGAAATAGGTGACGTAATTATTCGATTTCACCATCATTTTCTTCCGCTTATTATCTTCCGGCAACATATCCACCGCCAGGATATCTACCAGGCCATCGTTATTAATATCAGTTACACTGTTGCCCATAGCCGAGAAACTGGTGTGCTTGATATATTTATTAATCTGGTTTGAGAAGGTGCCGTTTTTGTTGTTGATATAAAGCAGGTCGTTGGATAGGTAATCATTGGTAACATAAATATCCGGCCAGCCATCGAGGTTGATATCACTGATAGCTAAACCCAGGCCATAGCCTTCGTAAAGAATACCCGCTTCCTGGGTTACATTGGTAAAAGTGCCGTTGCCATTGTTTCGGTAAAGCCGGTCGTTGTTTTCGGCGGTACCGTTATTAACCTGTTTGCGGTAGCTGGTAGGTAGACCGGTAGTAACCACATTGGTTA
>JAQBNV010000454.1 GCA_028288395.1 Adhaeribacter sp.
GTGGCCAGCGCCTCCTTCATCTTTACCTCCCGGTCGGGCAGGTTAATCATCTCAACCTCAGCACCTACCAAATCTATATGAGAAGGAATTAAATCTAAATATTCAATATTAGAGGGCATGATAATATCTTCGGCTTTGATATTATCTACCATACATTCATAAATACTTTTGGAAATATCCTGGGGATCGAAGCCTATTCCCGAAGTAGCGTTGGCTTGCGGATCAGCATCGACCAAAAGTGTTTTGAATTCCAGCGCGGCCAGGCTGGCGGCCAGGTTTATCGCCGAAGTGGTTTTGCCTACACCACCCTTTTGGTTGGCTACTGCAATAATTTTTCCCATTTTTATGTTTATATACTATATTCTCAGAAGTTGATTTTTTCACCGATCTGCATCAGTGTTAATTCTTTGCCGGCCTGCCGCGAAGCTTCCAGGGCTTCAATCGGATTAATTTGTATATTTGGCCAAGTGTCGTAATGCATCCCGATTATTTTACGCGTATTTACCCAATTGGCCGCTATCAACGCATCGTAAACATCCATGGTCAGGGTACCGCCAATGGGCATAAAAGCAATATCTATTTGTTGGTACAGCTCACCAATAATTTTCATGTCGTAGGTCAAGGCGGTATCACCGGCAAAATAGATGGTCTTTTCGGCGCTTTCTATTACATAACCGGCCGGGCTGCCCCCGTACGTTCCGTCGGGTAACACACTGGAGTGCGCCGCGTAAACCATCCGGACCGTACCGAACGGCAGGTGTACCTTGCCGCCAATATTCAGGTGCACCAGGTTTTCGATGCCCTTGGCTTTATACCACTCGCAGGTTTCATAATTAGCCACCAGCACAGCATTATCTTTTTTGGCAAAATATTCTGCATCAGCCAGGTGATCCTGGTGGGCATGCGAAAGGAGAATAAAATCAGTTTGGATTTTATCTTTATCTACGGCACCCGCCAACTCGTTATAAGTAATAAATGGATCGAATAATATCCGGGTTCCACCTAAATCTAAAAGAAAACACGAGTGGCCCAAGTAGGTTATTTCCATGGATTTATTAGCTTTAAATTTTATGGCTGCGGTACGATAATTATGGTTTAACTTTAGGCAAAGATAAGGTATAATAAGTATAAATTTTCCACATGTTACCCACACGTGCCCTTTTTTTATTTCTATTTAGCGGACTTTTTGGAGGTTGCCGGCAGCAAGCTGAACAGCTAACGGCGAAACAAATTTTTAAGTATAACCAGCCCGAAGCCCTGAGTTCTCTTGATCCGGCTTTTGCCCGGAACCAAGCCAATATTTGGGCTACTACCCAGTTATTCAACGGATTAGTTGAGTTGGATGCGGATTTAAAACCCAGTCCGGCTATTGCCCGCGCCTGGGAAGTAAGCCCCGATGGTTTAAAATATACCTTTCACCTGCGGCGGGATGTTTATTTTCATGATAGTCCGGTTTTTCCGGGAGGCGACGGCCGGCGCGTAGTGGCGGCAGATTTTGAGTACAGTTTCAAAAGGCTGCTTCACCCCCAAACCGCCAGTACGGGTAGCTGGGTTTTTAAGGGTAAAGTTCTGGAGAATGCTAAAGGAATAGTTTCGGATACTTGTTTTAAGACTTTGAATGATAGTACCTTAAATATATACCTGAAAGAGCCTTTTGTTTCTTTTCTTCAAATATTAAGTATGCCTTATTGCTTCGTGGTGCCACAGGAAGCCTCTGAAAAATACGGGAAGGATTTCCGGGAACATCCGGTAGGCACCGGCCCTTTTGTCTTTAAACTTTGGGACGAA
The DNA here is from genome assembly GCA_028288395.1 of Adhaeribacter sp. Lineage (GTDB taxonomy): Bacteria > Bacteroidota > Bacteroidia > Cytophagales > Hymenobacteraceae > Adhaeribacter. The sequence goes on from JAQBNV010000454.1 coordinate 1,789, forward strand.
GGTAATGCCATTGTGCTGCATAAAAATCCCCGTTATTGGAAAAAAGATAAAGCCGGAAAAAGATTGCCGTACTTGGATGCCGTACAAATCTCCTTCATCAACGATCGCAAAATGGAGTTCCTTACTTTTCAGCAGCAGAAGCTGGATTTTTTATCGGGTATTCGGGGCAGTTCCAAAGATTTAATTCTGAATAAAGACGGAACGCTGCAGGCTGAATTTTCAAATAAGTTTAACCTGCAAAAAGTACCCTATTTAAATACCGAATACATTGGCTTTCAACTGGATGCCCAAAACTTAAGCAACTCCAATGTGGCTATACAAGACAAACGCGTAAGACAAGCCCTTAATTTTGCCCTCAACAAAAAGGAACTGGTCGTATATTACCGAAATAATTTAGGCATTCCCGGCCATGCCGGCATGGTGCCGCCCTCCTTGCCGTCGTTCGATGCCCGGGAAGTGGGCGGTTACGCCTATAACCCGGAGAAAGCCCGGCAATTATTAACTGCGGCTGGTTATAACCGGGAAAAGCCATTGCGCATCACCCTGAATACGGTAGCCGAACACAAAGAATTAGCGGAATTTATGCAGAAGAAGTGGTCGGAAGTAGGTGTACTAGCCGAAATTAATATCTCTCAGGCGGCTGCCCACCAGGAGGCGGTAGATAATGGCAGATCCGAATTTTTTATGAAATCATGGTTTGGCGACTATCCCGATGCCGAAAATTTTCTGGCGCTTTTTTACAGCCGAAATTTTTCTCCGGCCGGACCTAACAAAACACATTTTAAAAATGCCCGGTTCGATGCGCTTTATGAAAAGGTAAAACTGGAACAGAACCTGGCAAAACGGTATGCGCTTTACCGGGAAATGGATAAAATAGTAGTAGAAGAATGCCCCGTTATCGTGCTCTTTTACGACGAAGTAATCATGCTCACCCAAAAGAATATTGTGGGCCTAAAAGCAGACCCCATGAATACCCTTCGGCTTGAAAGCGTGCGGAAAATTTGAACCAATAGTATTAGTATTGACATTTAACCCAGACATATTACCAACTAAAAGATGATAGCAGAAATTAATCAAATATTACCAGCATATTATATTGCCATCGACGAAGCGACCAAAGCATCGGGCTTTTCCATGGCTTCGGATGTGTTGACTTGCTCTTTACTCCGGACCCTGGCCAGTGCCAAACCAAACAGCAATTTTCTGGAACTTGGAACAGGTACCGGACTGGCCACTTCTTGGATTCTCGATGGCATGGATGGCGCATCAACTTTAATTTCAATCGATAATGAACCAGATTTCCTGAGAATTGCCCGGGTATATTTAGGCAACGATTCACGGTTACAACTGGTACAGGCGGCGGGTGAAGAATGGGTAGCAAACAACCGGTACCTAAAATTTGACTATATTTTTGCTGATACCTGGCCGGGTAAGTATTTTCTGTTAGACGAAGTCTTATCTATGTTAAACAAAGGTGGATTTTATATTATCGACGATATGTTACCACAGCCAAACTGGCCCGATGGGCACCACGAAAAAGCAACTGATCTTATTAAATTATTGGAAGAAAGAACGGATTTGTTTCTGACGAAGCAAGATTGGGCCACCGGCATCATCATTGCCGTTAAAAAATAGAATAACTTTTCACGGGATATTTAATGGCTTGCAGGTGCCAGGTACCATATCCGAGAATGAAATATTACTAGAACGAATAAATTTGTTTTTACCAGCCAACTGGTTTTTAATAATTGATGCTGACTGATAGATTTATTTATCAGTCAGCATCAATAAGCCAGCCAGCGGCCACAGATAATTATGCCCAACCATAAAACAACAGAAAAAGCAGCGGTAGCTTTGGCGGCTCTCGGAGCCGTAATATTCGTGTTCCAGGTAGCTGCGGAAGCAAAAGTATATTGGTGAAAGACCAGGGCATTCAGGCCGGCTAAAACTAATAAAGTCATTTTCAGCCAGAAGGTGGGGGCAAAGGCCAGGGCTTGCGCGTCGGTGATAAAAAGTAGGCCCCCCGAAGGCACTACCAGCAGCAATCCCCTGCGGGACCAGCTTAACAAATGATTGGCCAAGGCTTTAACTGGTAATTCCCGGCCAAAACCCAGCAACCGTAAATCGAATAGGAAAGCCGCGCCTGCGAGCAGCACCATGCCTACCAGATGCACTACTTCGAGGGCCGGGTAGAGCCAGGCTGATTGCCGGATGGTAACAGCCCAGGCGCTATTTTCAAGTTCCTGTAAAACTTCATTGGTAAAAAGCGCCATGCTTAACGGCGCAGCTCAAATTTGCGGCCGTTAATAAATATTCTTTCGGCGCGCATTTCATTTTCTATTTCCCGGTGCGGGTAACCTACCACCCGGATAGAGGTTCCTTTTTGCAGCAGGTCGGCGGTAGCGCCTCTTTCCTGCATGCGGGAGGTGGGCGCTAATACCACGGTCCAAACTTTTTTATTAAAACTTACTTTAGCGGTAGCGTGGGGGTTTTCGTAAACGGCCTCCTGCACGGTGCCGGTATAGTCGAGGGGTTTTTCCTGGTCGTAATTGGCCCACCCATGATGGACGAAGGTAAAAGCGGTACCCAGGAATAAAAGAAGCAGAAACGATGTAATTTCAAGCTTATTCATGGTGGCTAGTCTTTAAAGTGAAATTTTTATAAATGAGAACGCGGCTATTAACTATATAGGAATCCCTAGTTTGCGCAAAATCAGAGATAATTAGGGCAGAAACACGGTTAAGTAGCTATAAGATAAACGTAACATTTTAAAATATTATTTCAAATAAAAGTCGCGATGAATTCTACTGCCCCCGATACCGGAAAGCTTATATTACGGGTAACCATTGGTGGCCTGCTGCTACTGCATGGCCTGAGTAAATTAATTAAAGGCATTGATGGCTTAGTAGAGGTGCACGAAAGCAAAGGCATTCCGGCGATTATGGCTTATGGCGTTTACATTGGCGAAGTGCTGGCGCCTTTGATGTTAATTGTAGGATGGCGCTCGCGGTTGGCAGCTGGATTGGTGGTTTTTACCATGTTCTGGGCCATACTAATGCGGCATGCGGCAGATGTGTTCATACTATCGGAAAGTGGGGCCTGGGGTGTAGAACTACCTGCTCTTTTCCTGTTTGGTGCCTTGGCAATTTGTTTTTTTGGCGGCGGCCGGTTTGCTTTGTCCCGGAAGAGCCGCTTAGATTAAGGTTTGATTAAAATTAATTCATTGGTTTTTATTTCGGTTATGTTAAAAACACCAAAATCAGGGTTAATTAAATAGTAGGGATAATCTTTTGTTTGCTATTATTCTTCAGCGTGAAGCAGCTGTCCTGGTTCCCAGCTATTAGCTGCCAAATGTTATAAAAAGGTATTTTTACTTATTGAATATTCCTCTAAATAGTAACTTTTCCGGAGGTAATGCGTTTATTACTTATGATTATTTTAAATAATTAATACGTACTTAACGAAACAAAACAATGGAAAATAGATCGTTTAATGATGATGCATCGGAGCTGAGAGCCCGTAGCAACTGGACCGAAACCAAAGGTAAAATTCGTCAGCAGTATGGCAATTTAACCGATGATGATTTAGAATACGCCGAAGGCAAACAGGAAGAATGGTTTGGCAAAATAGGCGATAAGATAGGCAGGGCTGCGCAGGATGTAAAAGCCTGGGTACATAGCCTGTAATAATTAACAATAAATAAAAAAGAGGTGCTAACCCTAAACCTGTTTGGTTTTTGGGTTAGCACCTCTTTTTTTACTCGTTCCGTTACCAGCTATCTGTCTTATCAACCTGATTTATCTGTTTTTATAAATCCAGGTTTAAAAGGTATTGGCCGCCGTCCTTTTGGAAATTTAAGATTATGCTGACGACTAATGGGCCAAATTATTTATTTCCTTCTTTGGCCCACATATCCCGCAAACCAACAGTGCGGTTAAATATTAATTTATTTGTAGTAGAATCCGGATCGAGGCAGAAATACCCTTTACGCAAAAACTGAAACCGATCGGCCAGGGTTGCTTCTTTCAAAGCTGGCTCGGCAAAAACAGTAGGCAATATTTGTAGCGAATCCGGATTCAGGTGTTCTTTAAAGTCACCTTCGGCTTCGCCCACATTTTCCATTTTAAATAACCGGTCGTATAAACGCACTTCGATAGGCAAAGCCTGACCCACACTTACCCAATGCAGGGTGCCTTTTACGTTTATGCCCGAGGTGTCGGAACCGCTTTTACTTTCCGGAATATACGTGCAATGTAGCTCCTTTACCTTTCCCTGCTCATCTTTTACTACTTCCTCACACTTTATTATATAGGCGTGTTTTAACCGCACCATTTGCCCGGGTGCTAACCGGAAATATTTCTTTGGCGGGTTCTCCATGAAATCTTCCTGCTCTACGTACAACTCCCGGCTAAAAGGAATATCCCGGTAACCGGTGTTCGCATCTTCCGGATTATCTTCGCCCCGCAGCATTTCAACCTGGCCTTCAGGGTAGTTGGTTACGATTACCTTTATTGGATCCAGTACGGCCATCCGGCGCGAGGCAATTTTATTTAAACGCTCCCGCACGCAAAACTCCAGCAGACCAACGTCAATCAGGTTCTCGCGTTTGGCTACCCCGATGCGTTCGCAAAAGTCCCGGATGCTTTCGGGCGGATAACCCCGCCGCCGGACGGCGCTTAAAGTAGGCATGCGGGGATCGTCCCAGCCGCTGACGTGTTTTTCATTTACCAATTGCAGCAGTTTTCGCTTGCTCATGATGGTATAAGTCATGTTCAGGCGGGCAAATTCGTATTGGTGTGAAGGGAATATTTCTAGCTCCCGGATAAACCAATCGTACAGCTCACGATGCGGAATAAATTCCAGGGTACAAACGCTATGGGTAATCTGCTCAATGGCATCGCTCTGGCCGTGGGCGAAGTCGTACATGGGATAAATGCACCAGGTGTCGCCGGTCCGGTGATGATGGGCATGTTTGATCCGGTACATAAGTGGATCGCGCATGTGCATATTTTGGTGGGTCATGTCAATTTTAGCCCGGAGGACTTTTGCCCCGTCCGGGTACTGGCCGGCTTTCATTTCGGAGAACAAACGCAGGTTTTCTTCAATGCTGCGCTCGCGGTACTGGTTGGGCGTGCCGGGCCGGGTAGGGGTGCCTTTCTGTGCCGCAATTTCTTCGCTGGTACTGTCATCTACATAGGCCAGTCCTTTTTGAATAAGCTTCAGGGCAAACCCGTACAATTGCTCAAAATAATCAGAGGCATATAATTCCTGTTCCCAGTCGAAGCCCAGCCATTTTACATCGTTTTTAATATTTTCGACGTACTCGGTTTCTTCGGTTACAGGATTCGTATCGTCAAAACGCAGATTGGTGTAGCCGCCAAAATCCCGGGCCAGCCCAAAATTCAAGCAAATGCTTTTGGCATGCCCCATGTGTAGGTATCCATTGGGTTCCGGGGGGAAGCGGGTGACAATGCTTTTATATTTTCCGGATTCGAGGTCCTTCGCCACAATCTCTTCGAGAAAGTTCAGGCTTTTGTCTTCAATCATAAATTATGGGGTAATTCTTAAAGAGAAAGGTAAAAAGAAATTCAAACTTAAAAAAAGTATCGCTACCGTAAGCATAAATTTTAATATTCCTGCTGATTTTAACCTCCTGAAGAGAGAATAAATTCAGATAGTATCTAGGTTGTGTTGACAATTAGAGTAAGAGAATGGTTGCAGCTGCCAAGTGAATGAAAGCTAAGAAAGAAGAAGCGGTTTTGTCGTATCTGGTAGCAATGCGGCGATAGTGCTTCATTCTGTTAAAGAGTCGTTCAATCTTGTTGCGGT
>JAQBNV010000458.1 GCA_028288395.1 Adhaeribacter sp.
ACCGCAACAAGATTGAACGACTCTTTAACAGAATGAAGCACTATCGCCGCATTGCTACCAGATACGACAAAACCGCTTCTTCTTTCTTAGCTTTCATTCACTTGGCAGCTGCAACCATTCTCTTACTATAATTGTCAACACAACCTAATTAAAAGGTGAAATTTAACATAGTTTGGTTAGAAATTTTACTGCTTTATAGAAAATATTGGTTTTTGATTAGGGATGAAATTTCCGGCATTTATACCATTTCGGTGCGGATTTTCAAAACGCGATAAGTTTACCTGTTTCGGGAATTACCAATTTTAAATTCTTATTCTGATTTAATCTCCGTAACTTTGTATTCCATAAGACTTACTCTACTTATGGCTTCCAAATATATTTTCGTAACCGGGGGTGTAACCTCCTCTCTTGGCAAAGGTATTATTTCTGCCTCTCTGGCTAAATTATTACAGGCAAGAGGCTTTTCTGTTACCATCCAAAAATTTGACCCCTACATTAATATTGACCCGGGTACTCTAAATCCTTACGAGCACGGTGAATGTTTTGTAACCGACGACGGGGCCGAAACCGACCTGGATCTGGGCCACTACGAGCGGTTCCTCAATACCCCCACATCCCAGGCCAACAACGTTACTACCGGCAAAATCTATAACCACGTGATTACACAGGAGCGCAAAGGCGCTTACCTGGGAAAAACCGTGCAAGTGGTGCCCCACATCACCGACGAAATCAAACGCCGCCTGTTATTATTGGGCCAAACCGGCGAATTTGATATTGTTATTACCGAGATTGGTGGTTGTGTAGGTGATATTGAATCTTTGCCTTTTATCGAATCGGTGCGCCAGCTGCGCTGGGAATTGCCTACTAACGATTCGGTAGTAATTCATTTAACCTTGCTGCCTTACCTAAAAGCCGCCGGTGAGCTCAAAACCAAACCTACTCAGCACTCGGTACGCTCGCTTTCGGAAGCCGGTGTGCAGCCCGATATTCTGGTTTGCCGTTCCGAGCACCCAATTCCGCCGGAGATGCGCCAGAAAATAGCTTTATTCTGCAACGTAAAAGTAAATTCGGTAATTGAATCGCTAGATGCCGAAACCATTTACGATGTACCGCTGCTGATGCGGAAAGAAAAACTGGATGAGCGCGTAATCAAAAAACTTAAACTTACTTCAAAACAGGACCTGGACCTGGATAGCTGGAAAGAATTTTTAGGTCGTTTAAAAAACCCTACCGCCGAGGTTCATATTGCTTTGGTTGGGAAATACGTAGAGTTGCCCGATGCTTATAAATCCATTATAGAATCTTTTATTCATGCCGGCGCGCACAACGAATGCAAGGTAAATATTCATACCATTCAATCGGAGCACCTGAATTGCGATAATGTGCATCAACACCTGCACCACCTCGATGGTGTGCTGGTAGCGCCGGGTTTTGGTGCAAGGGGGTTTGAAGGTAAACTGGAAGCCATTAAATACGTGCGCGAAAATAAAATTCCTTTTCTGGGCATTTGCTTGGGTATGCAGTGTGCCATAGTAGAATTTTCGCGCAATGTACTGGGCTTAGCCGAAGCAACTTCAACCGAAATGAACCCCAATACCCCGCATCCGGTTATAGATTTAATGGAAAGCCAGAAAGAAGTTACCGAAAAAGGTGGAACCATGCGTTTGGGCGCGTATATTTGCGAGCTTAAAAAAGGAAGCCGGGCCCATGCTGTTTATGGTAAATCCCGGATAAGTGAACGGCACCGCCACCGCTATGAATTTAACAACAAGTATTTAGCCCAATTGGAGCAAAACGGCATGATTGCCTCTGGGATAAACCCCGACAACAACCTGGTAGAAATGATTGAATTAGAGCATCATCCCTGGTTTGTGGCGTCGCAGTTTCATCCGGAACTGAAAAGTACCGTCCAAACCCCGCACCCTTTATTTGTTAAATTTATTAAAGCGGCTATTCATTACCAGCGCAACAAAAACCAAGTACTTATTTAAATATTTTTTAGAATACCCCAAAATGGATAAAAATCAAGCCATAGGCTTAGTACTCATTTCAGTTATGCTGATTGTGTACATGACTTTCTTTTCACCAGAGCCGCCTCAGGAACTACCTAAGCCCAAAGCAACGCCTACGGCCCCGGTAACGCCAAATGCAGCCGCTAGCAATGTTCCCGCCGATTCGATGCAGTTGGCGCAGCAACGGGCGGCCTTAGGTACTTTCGGCACTGCTGCTACCGGCACTTCGGAAAAGACAGTATTGCAAAACGATTTGTTAAGAATAACATTTGACAGTAAGGGAGGTCAGATAGATGAAGTAGTGCTTAAAAAATATAAAACCTGGGATAAAAAGCCTTTAATTCTTTTCGATCAGGTAAGCAGCTCTACCGATATCAGCTTTAAAACCCAGGATAATAAGGTAATTAAGTTATCAAATTTATATTTTCAAGCCCAGCCGCTCAGAACCGAAAAACAAGCGCAGGTACTCGCCTACCGCGCCGAAGTAGGGCCAAACCAATACATCGAACAGGTTTATACCTTGCCCGCCGATTCTTACCTGGTTGATTATAAACTTAATTTTACTGGCCTTAACCAGCTAGTAGCCGACGCCCCGCTGCAATTTACCTGGAACGACCGGTTAAAAAAGGTAGAACGTGACCTGAACCAGAACCGGGAAAGGTCGCGGTTGAACTACATGACGGTAGGCGAAGCTTTCGAACATATTGCCGGCAGCGCCGACGAACCGGAAATTGCGACGGTAACAGAACCAATCAAATGGATTTCGAATAAGCAAAATTTCTTTTCGGCGGCCATAATTGCTGATAATTCGTTTTCCCAGGGAACTTTAAAAAGCTCCTTTAGCGCCACCGATACCACCGAAGTAAAAACTTTTGCCACCCATCTCTTAATACCAGCCAGAGACGTTTTATCCGGTAAAGGTGATTTCAGCTTTTACTTCGGGCCCAACGATTACCAGATATTAAAAGCCCTGCCGGCTGATTTCCAGAAGAACATAGATTTAGGTTGGGGCATTTTTGCCTGGGTTAATACATTAATCATCATTCCTATATTTAACTTCCTGGAGCAATATTTTACCAATTATGGTATCATCATCGTTTTACTGGTGGTGTTCATCAAAATATTGCTTACGCCACTGACTTACAAATCGTACTTGTCGATGGCAAAAATGAAAGTGCTGAAACCGGAGATTGACGCAATAAAGGAAAAGCACCCGGATGACATGCAAAAGTCGCAGCAGGAAACCATGAAGCTATACTCTACCATGGGCGTAAATCCCATGAGTGGTTGCGTGCCCATGTTGTTGCAGATACCGATATTATTTGCCTTGCTGAACTTCTTTCCGAACTCGATTGAACTGCGCCAGGAATCATTGTGGTGGGCCACCGATTTATCAACTTACGATGTATTTGCCCGTTTGCCATTTACCATTCCTTTTTATGGCAGCCACATTAGTATGTTCACCGTTCTTATGACCTTGTCTACCATTTTATATACCTGGTCGAACAACCAGATGACGACTATACAGGGTCCAATGAAATTTTACTCTTACCTGATGCCGATCATGATTATGTTTGTGGTAAACTCTTTTGCGGCTGGATTGAGCTTCTATTACTTTGTTTCTAATATTGTTACTTTTCTTCAGCAGGCCATTATCCGCCGGTTTGTAGATGACGGAAAAATCCGGGCGAAACTCGAAGAAAATAAAATAAAGAACAAAGATAAAAAACCAGGTGGCTTCCAGAAACGCTTACAAGATGCCATGAAAGCAGCATCGGACCGGGAAGCACAACAGAAAAACACCGGCGATGCGCCTAAAAAGCGGAAAAGATAATTTGCCTGAATATTTAATTTTTTAAAATGCCTGGTATATTTCCATACCGGGCATTTTTATTTTACAACAAAAGCTACCAGCCTAGTAGGCTATTATAAATTACCTAAATCATTATTTCTGGTACAGTAAAGTTTTAACGAGTTGTATATTTAGGCTTGTTGAAGCAGTATGGCCTTTATTTTATTTGGTTATAGTTTTGACCAGGAAAGTGCTTAATGTTAACGCAATGGAAATATTGGGCTATTCATAACTATTATTCTAAAGAATTGAAAAATGCTTTAACTAGAATACATAAGATTTTTTAATAACAGTGATATTGCTGTTTAGACCTTGTTCCGGTATCACATCCGCCGGGCGTTTTATTTTAATTAGTGCGTCCGGCAAGCCAATAGAACGATCGTAAAGAAATAAACGCAAGCTTTCGGTTTGCTGTAACTGCACTTTTAGTTCTAACTGCTTGGAACTAGGTAACCCAAAAAGCATGGTCGATAATAAATAACCGCCGGCCACCGGTTTTTTAGGATTATTTATTTTCTCGCCGTTAATGCTCGCACCTATCATTGCGGTTTCGTTTCGGGTTAGCAGAAATATTTGCAGGTGCGCTGCTTGCCGCACAGACCGCAATTGTAGTTTCAGAGTACGATGTCCCCGGTAAATGGTGTCCAATATAACTTCTGCTATTGGGCCAGGCGCCTGGATTACCGGTGCCGGATTTTTGAGGAAGGTTTGGGTACCCACCGGAAATATTTCGGTTAAAGGTCCTAATTTAGGCTGGGAAAAAAATTGTTTATTCCAGTAATCGGGCGTGGTATAACCCGAAGCCCAGAAGGCTTTTTCCTTATCAGCATCCAGGTAGTAACCCACCTCCGAATGCATCGGTTGCTTCTCATTATATTTTTCCGCATAAATAGCCCAACCGGTTAAAAGTCCGCCGGAAAACAACAGCAATAAGGGTACAATAGCAGTTGAACCCGGGAATAAATGAGCAATTATGGTATGAAGTAAAGGCAAGCCCAACCCCCACAGTAAAAGTAAAACCAAAATGGGCACAATGGGCAACTGCAGGGCAAAAGAAACTAATGTAAGCAAAGCCAATGGTACGAGTAAAAACAAAGCCGGTAAAAAGCCTAGCAGCAGCGCGCCCGCGTTTTTAAAATCAAATGGTTGCCCCCAACCCAGCAGCAGTACCACTATCCCACCCAGGCAAAAGAACAGAACCGGAAAAAGCAGGATATAAGCTGCCGCAGGTACGGTTAAATAAACAGCTACGCCCTGCGCAAAAATAAACAAAATTGTCCCGGCAGACAGCCCCCAAATTGAAGTGAATTTTAGTACTAAATGGCTTAAGAGGAGGAACAGTCCCAGGGCAATTAACACGTATGCCAACGAAAATAAATCGGCCCCATATACCCCATTGATAAACCGGTGAAATGGCATGGCTTTTACCACGCCTTGGTTGAGGATTATAAAGAGGCCTGCCACCAATATTACCATCAATATATAAAATACAAAACCTTTGCTAAGCTGCCAGATAGAAAAAGCTTTCTCCATTTTTCCTATAACTAAAAGTGCCAGCACAGCGCACCCGGTTATGAGCAGCCAGAAAATATTATAACTGGCCGGATATTGAATAAACCACTTGCCAATAGGGTTAAAAAATATTTTATCAGGCGCCTTGGTATGCTGCAGCGAAATATTACCTAACTGGCGAACCAAGCCTAAAGTATTACTGCCGTGGTGCTGCAAACTATTAGGGTTAAGATTTTCGGGCCGGTCGGTGAGTTTGTGGTAATGGACATAGCCATCTATAAAGGCCGAGTTAAGACCGCTATAGCCCGCTTGCCGGAAAACCGAAAAATCAGTATCGTTAGGCAGGCGACGGTATATTTCGTACATCAGCGAACTGGCCAACGGAAAAGGCGCTGCTTTGCTGAATTGCGCTACCAGCCAACCGTTTTCCGGGCTAATCTCAAAAGTTAAACTGGGTCCACTATTGCCGCGACCTTCCAGGTTAATTACCACGCCTATATTTTTGGCCAGCGGGTGCCGTAAAAAAGCCCGCGCCCCAAACAATCCAAACTCTTCGCCATCCGTCAGTAAAAATATCACATCATTCCGGAGAGGTGGCCCGGAACGGAGAGCCCGGGCAGTTTCCAGCAAAGCAGCTACCCCAGCCCCATCATCGCCAGCCCCAAAGGTGTTGGGTTGCGAATCGTAATGAGCCATAACCAAAACTGCTTTCCCCTGGCCGCTGCCTTTTATTACCCCGACCACATTTTGCACATAGGCCATGGCCGAACGGCGTAAAGCCGCGTTACTAACTACCGTCGCCTGAACCTGGGTTGGAATATTTAATTTATTCAGTTCGGCCAATAAATATTTTCGTACCTGTTCGTGGGCAGGCGTACCAATGGCATGGGGTTCGCGCGCAATTACAGAAACATGGCGCATGGCGCGGGCAGCCGAAAAATCTGCAGCAGGTGCATCGGCCGCTAAGGCCTGGGGAGGCCGTAACAGATAAATACTCAAGCAACTTAAGGCCACGAGTGATAACAACAGAAAAAAAGCAGGCAAGTAAGGGCGATTATTCATAGCAGTGGAGAGTGAAAATGCAACACGAACCAAATACTTTATAACTCCAATAGAATAGAGGGTTAATATAATGATAATTAAACTATCCGCCGGTATTACGGCCAAATGCGAAAAAAGACGTAGAAGGAAATTGTTTAAAGATCAGGCACATGAATTTAGCGCATAATACGGTTTTAATTACGGGCGGTGCTTCGGGCATTGGTTGGGCAATCGCCGAACGATTTCTGAAGGCCGGCAGTGAAGTCATTATTTGCGGCCGCCGGCCGGAAAAGTTAGAAGAAGTAAAACAACAATATCCGCAGGTACATACCCGGGTTTGCGACGTGGGCCAGGAGGCAGACCGGTTAGATTTGCTGAGGTGGGCAATAGAAAATTTTCCGCAAATAAATGTACTGGTAAATAATGCCGGTATTCAGCGCCGCGTATCCCTGGTAGTTGCTACCGAAGACTGGCGCGAACATCAATCCGAAATGGCGATAAACCTGGAAGCCCCTATTCACCTGGCCTTACTCTTTATCCCGCATTTTAAGCACAAGCCAAGCGCTTTTATCATTAATGTAACTTCGGGACTAGCCTTTGTACCCATGGCTAGAGCGGCCGTATACAGCGCTACCAAAGCGGCTCTTCATTCTTTTACGTTATCGTTGCGTTACCAATTAAATGCTACTTCTATTAAAGTAATTGAAATAGCGCCCCCGGCGGTAAACACCGATTTAGGCGGTCCGGGACTGCATACGTTTGGCACGCCATTGTTTGAATTTGCTGATGCTATTATGCAACGGCTGGCGGCCGGCGAAGAAGAAATAGGTTATGGCACTTCTGAATATTCCAGGAATGCCTCGCGGCAGGAATTAAACACTGTATTTAAAACAATAAACCCCTAGCACTGAACATAATAAAAGAAGCCATGAAACCAGCTAATGCTGGTTTCATGGCTTCTTTTATTCATTATTTTTAATATTTCTAACCTTTATTTGCCTAATAATTTAAACCCAAGGCTTAAAATAAACTGCTGGTTATCAATATCAAAGCTGGTGTTCTGGTTGCTATTGGTATATTCGCGTTTTACATTTTCGTAGCGTAAATCGGCGGTAAAGTTGCCAATATCAAAACCAGCACCGGCTTGCCAGCCCCAATCCGATTTGTCGAGATAGTTCTGGAGGTTTTGGTCGCCAAATTTACCGTTTACCAATACCGAAGCTACTGGCCCTGCCTGCAACCGTACAACGTTAAAAAAGTTATAGCCTACTAATAAAGGAACATCCAGCCGGTTAAAAGTAAATTTTTCTGTTTGCACATTGGTACCGGAGCCGGTATCGCTTACTTTAACTTTACCGCCCGTAGAAGTAAAATAGGCTTCGGGCTGCAACAGGAAACCCGCAGCTTTTAACCTTAAAAAGGCGCCGGCATGGTAACCCGTAATATCGTCGGCGGTGTTAAACTCCGAAATAGAATTTTTTAGATTTTTTACATCAACCTGCGAAGAACTCACGCCGGCTTTTAAACCTAAAGAAATTTGCGCCTTAGCTACTATTCCGGTAGTAAACATTACAAGCGTCAGCATCAATATTTTTTTCATAATTTTAAATGGTTAGCGTTACGAAAGCGTATTTCCACATTCACGCTTCTGAAAGATGATTTGCAAATATTAAACCAGTTTTTTAACTAACAGTTTTGCAACCCTGATTTTTTCAGTTTAACCTTATTCAACTATTTGGGCCGGTATTATTTTCCTGTTCTTTCTTTAATGGTAATTCTATTACTTTACGGATTATAGGATTTTATATTATGTTCGGCACTATTAATTTATCTTTTACCTCCCTTATTCAATTTCTATTTTCTATAAAACGGCCGTGATTGCCTATGGTTAAAAAATTTTAAGTCCTATTTTAATACCCGTAAAAAACGGTACCGGTATATTTTTTATATATTGCCTTTTATTATAAATTTAATTAAGATTTACCAATTATTGCATGAGCCAGAATCTTTACATTCCGAAGCAGTACCGACCGGTCCTTAATTTAAGCCGTACCGAAAAAGCCATTAAACTTACCAAAGACTTTTTTGAACGACAATTATCCGCTGAGTTGCGGCTGCGACGGGTTACAGCACCTTTATTTGTTTTAAAAGGAACCGGCATCAACGATGATTTAAACGGAGTTGAAAGACCTGTGAGTTTTCCGATAAAGTACATGCAGGAAACCAACGCTGAAATTGTGCACTCTTTGGCCAAATGGAAGCGCCTGATGCTGGCAAAATTAAATATCAAACCGGGTTTTGGCCTCTATACCGACATGAACGCCATCCGGCCCGACGAAGACCTGGATAATATTCATTCGCTCTATGTAGATCAGTGGGATTGGGAAAGAGTGATAAATTCCGAAGAACGTAACCTGGCCTTTCTGAAAAATGTGGTGGAGCGTTTGTATGGGGTTATGAAAAGGACAGAATACCTACTTTCGGAAGAGTACCCGGAGTTAGAGCCGCAATTACCCGAAACAATAACCTTTATCCATACCGAAGATTTACTGCAACAATATCCTGATCTTACCTCGAAAGAACGGGAAGACAAGGCCGCTAAAGAATTCGGGGCCATATTCATAATGGGTATTGGCGGTTTGCTGTCTAACGGGCAGAAGCACGATGGACGCGCCCCGGATTATGACGACTGGACAACGCCTTCGGAAAATGGGTACAATGGCCTGAATGGTGATATTGTGGTTTGGAATTCGGTTTTAGAACGATCCTTCGAAATTTCTTCGATGGGTATCCGGGTAAACCGGGAGGCTCTACTGCGGCAATTAGCCCTGACGGGCTGTGAAGACCGGGCTAACTTGCAGTGGCACCAAATGCTCCTGAACGGAGAACTGCCCCAGACTTTGGGAGGAGGAATTGGTCAGTCGCGTTTGTGCATGTATTTTTTGCGAAAAGCCCATATTGGTGAGGTGCAATCAAGCCTGTGGCCCGATGACCTGGTAAAAAAATGCGAGGAAAATAATATTATATTACTTTAACGGAGATATCAATTTGAAGCAACTATAAAACATACTATATAAATATCAGTTCTTATCAAATGAAGAAGGCTCTTACGTAAGAGCCTTCTTCATTTTGCAGGTTGCAGATTAATAGTTGTTGTCATCTTAAAAATCATCCTGGCATTGTTTTAGTAATTGTTCTTCAGCCAAATAATTACGTACCTCTTTCGATATTATTCTGCTTTTAACTTTACTGTTTACCGGCACCGTAATAGTCCGGCCATCTGGCATCTTAAATACAACTTCCAGATTGCCTTCCGTGACATCAAAATCGGCTAACTGCTGCCGAAGCCTTTTAATTAACATTACTTCTTCCGAAGCAAGATTTGGATTCTCGTGTTTCATCATAATATAAAATATAGTTCAAAGCTTTATACGGAACAAAGCAA
>JAQBNV010000498.1 GCA_028288395.1 Adhaeribacter sp.
CAAAAACTGAATCAATGTCTCCGTCATTGTCGTTATCACTGGAACTTCTGGCATCGAAACGCCTTAAAGTAAAAGTCTTCAGAAGCTGTCTGAAGTTTTTCATGTCAGTACGTTTGGCCAAAGCCTGCTCCAGCGTGGGCGGGGCAATAAGGACTTTCCCAATGCCGTGAATGGCACCATTCATGGCTTCGCCGTTCATCTTTTCAGGTATTACCTCTATCCCGTTAACCGTAAATTTTCCTCCCTGGCGGTCGAGGCTCAGGTGCTTATTCGCACGGGTAGTATAGCGGGTGGGTTCTTTGAAGTCGAAAGAAAATTTCATCGGCTCCATAAAGTGGTAATTAATCAATGGTACCAAAATGGTATCCGGAATACTTTCGATGGAACTGTAATTATTGGCCTTCAGGTATTCATCCCAGGCGGCATTGGTGGGAGCAAAGGCCGTATATAAACCCGACCGTTCCAGAATATCTTTCAGGCCGGCTTTATCTACACCTTTCACAAAGGTACTATAGTCAGGATCGCTGGTCAAGCGCCCATAAATGCGGACTGCCATTTCTTCCGGCATCTCAAAATGCTCATCGTCGGGTTGGCAACTGCTTAAATAAAGTAGCGGAAACCCCAACAGGCAGAAATAAACAAGAAGTCGTTTAACTAAATAGTAGTTGTTTTTCATCATAAGTAAACTTTAAATTTGTAGTGGAATAGAATCAGGGTTTATAAAATGTAAATTATGAGAAGATTACTTTTTCTATTTCACAGGCATATAGTTGTTGCTCACTGATTGTTCAACAGCTATCGTTTTAATTCATTTTTCTTCATTCAAATGAATTATTATACCAGCACTAAAATAGGAGAAAAGTGTTTTTGTACTTTTAGGATAAAGCCAGCTTCTTTTTACTTACAGCTACCTCCATTATATCTCCAGAGAGCCTGCTAAAACGGGAAGGAAATAAAACAATTATGTTTCATCTTTTTATCCAAAGCTATTCTCTAATAAACAGAGAAATATTAGCAGATGCAAAATATTCACTGTATTTATTTTGTGTAATTTAAAAACAATTTATTTAATATTATTTAGCTAAAATGGAGTTTTTATGATAAAGGACTTAATAGAATAAACCTTTTTGTTTTTCACCGTTAATAAATCAATAGAAATAAGCGCAACTATTATTAAGCCTTATCTAATAATTTTCCTATAAATCATTTACCTTGACTTCGCTTAATGCGCTATTACTTGAATATTTTTAACCTAAAAACGGTTACATGTAAATAATTGCTAATAGAAGTTAGTAATTGTATAAAAATATTAAATGATTATTCTGCGAAAGGAAAGAGTAGCCCCATATAAACTTTGGCTTGGGCCGAAATAAATAAAATACTTTATAAATTTTAGTAAGCTGGTACTTTGTTCAAAAACGAAAATTATTACCGTTAAAAGGGTTCCTTAACAGGTTGTTTTACTTTTGACAAATACCTTTATAATAAATTAGAACTTCCCACCCTTGGGTACCTAAGAGTAGGTCACCAACAAAAGCCTCGCCCGATAGAAGACGCTACAGTTTATGCCATTACTCGCCTGATTAAAGCGCATTGAAATTAATTAACGGCTTAACTTTATTCCCATCTTTATATTTAACCCCAGGAGGATTACAGTTAAAATTTAATAAATTATTGCCGATTGAAAGGTATATCAATTTACAACATAAATTATACCAAATCACATTTACAAGCTGCCGTAAAGCTGACCTAAAAAGTGAAGCAAACCCGGTAGGTTTTAAAACCTACCGGGATTAAGTTACATGCAGTATGGCACCTTGTTCATGCGTTTTGGTATAATTGGCCACTTGAGCAAAAGCCTACCTTTAAAAATAAGCCCACCTCTATTCTCTTTAGGAGGGCGTAGAGGTGGGCTTATTAAATTTGTTTTAACAACTATATTTTCAATCGTGCAGAAGTTTGATGCTGCTATATTATACCAAATAGTTTAAATTATCTTCTATCCGTGTAGCCATTAAAGTAATAGCTTAATTAAACCCGGTAGGTTTTTAAAACTTGCCGGGTTTTTCAATGGAAGTAATTTTAGGCGATTGGGTATAAGCAAATATATAGCTCCTAAAACAGCAGCAAAATATTCCTTATGCTGAAGCAAACCTGCCGGGCAAGAAGCCCAAAAATTTAGATTTTTAATCTCCGCGTTACTTCTTTGCTAAATCAGTTTGGGTTTGCAGGGCTTCAATAGCCGAAGCCAGGTACACGAAAGGCGCATTCCAGTTAATGGCAATTTCGTTGGAAGCATAAGAACAATCGTGGTCGATGTACATTTCGTCGGGGGTAGCGGCTTCGGGGTAGCCGGCGCATTTATCCTGTACATTGGCCCGGGCATTGGTGCCGCCAGATAATAAACCCGGTACCGGCTCTTTGATGCCATCGGCTACCGATGGCCGGTGATGGGGGTTCAAGGTCGATTTCTCGCCGAAGCCCGTTAAGAAAGAATAGCCGGTGGCATTGCGACCCAATAAATAATCGAGGTTAGAGAGCGCTGCATTTACGTATTTTTTGTCGTTGGTAAGTTTATAAGCCTGCAACAACGCAATGCCCTGGTTGGCGGCCACCGAACTGCTGCCCCAGATATAATCTTTCTCGGATTTGCCCATTACCGTGCGGTAGGTGCGTGCGCCTACACCGGCCATTAATTCATCGGCAAAAGAAATTATTTGTTTTTTTAGTGCCGGGAAATCTTTTTGCGCCACCGGGGTCAGGCTTTTTTGGTGGCGAGCCAGCGTATAATAACCCAGCAACCGTACCTGGTTCCAGGAAGGCAGCGGCATGTTCGCATCGGGGAATATTTTTACGGCCGTATAATAGCTGTCTTTTTTGGTAGTGGCATATAATTCCGCAGCGGCCCAGATAAACTCATCGCTAAAGTCGCGGTCGCCGTAAGCCCCGGTGGTAATTTTTGGTTCGAACTGCTTATTCAGGGCATCCTGGTCGTAAATTACTTTGGGGTTTTTCTGGGCCCACTCCCAGGCTTTGGTAGCCGCGGTTAAACAGGTATCGGCAAAGCCCGGAAAATCTTTATTATAGTTTTTGTAAACCCGGCTGGCCTGGGCCATTACGGCCGCAAAATTTAAAGCTGCCCCCGTACCTTTCTGCACCACGTAACGGGGTTTATCGGCTTTGTCGGGCATAACCATGCCATCGAAAGCCGGGTTGGTTAATTTGTGGTACACACCACCGTCGTTCGGATCCTGCATGGTCAGCATCCAGCGCAGGTTCCATAGGGCTTCGTCCAGGATATCGGGCACCTGGTTATTGCTTTCGGGAATATTTAATTTCTGGGTTTTGAAATATTCCGGAAAATCTTCGTAGGCGGCTAACAGCGTACCAGTAGTAATGCCACTGTTTACTATATATTTATTATAATCGCCGGCGTCGAGCCAACCGCGGGTAGAACTAATAACCGTACCGGCAGGACGCTGGGCCGAAGCGGCCGAAGGATGTACAATGGCTTTGCTATCGGGATGACCGGCTTTCCGGTGCCATTTGCCGGCGTACTTTTCCGGCAAATCAATCGACATGCGTTGGTAATAAAATCCTTTCAGGCCCGCCGAGGCTACCGCTTTATGTACATCGGGCTTAATTTCGAACGCATAGGATTTACCTACCCCGGGAACTTCCAATACGTAATTACCGGCCTTGTTAAAACCGGAAAAATCGGC
>JAQBNV010000509.1 GCA_028288395.1 Adhaeribacter sp.
ACCCAAAATCTACACCTTACTTTACATTTTTTGGGAACTACTCCACCCGATGCATTGCTGACCCTGACTCAAAAATTACAAATGATCGCCGCCGTCCAGCAATCCTTTGAGCTTTCGTTTAAAGAAATAGCCCCTGGCCCCCAATTAAAATCGCCACGGTTGGTTTGGGTTCGATTATTAGAGCACCCGGCTTTTACGCAACTGGCAACAACTATCCGGGCAGCAGTGGGTGCGCAGGCTGAAGAGGTGGGCGAATATATTCCGCATATTACCATCGCCCGACTAAAAAAAGAACGGCGTACCACTCTCCTATCCTTACCGCTTCTCCGGGATATCTATTTCCCGCCCTTCCCGGTTCAAAATTTTAGTATCTGGCAATCAGAATTAGGCAGCCCTCACCCGCACTACCGCATTTTAGAAAGCTTTGCGCTGGCACCGACTGATAAATAGAAATAACCAAGTAGGCTTACTGGTAGTAAAACGTATCTAAATAAATTAAACTTATGAACGAATCAGATTTATCGCGCCTGGCCTTTAAACTAAAAGACAAAAAAATGACCATTGCTTTTGCCGAAAGCATCACCGGTGGCATGTTAATATCCGAATTTGTAAAAGCGAAAGGAACCAGTGATGTGCTGCTGGGGAGTATCGTAACCTATGCCGAAGAGGTGAAGCAAAAAGTATTGGGGGTAAAAAAACAAACCTTAAAATTGTACACCGCTGAATCGCAGCAGGTAACAAACGAAATGGTAATGGGCCTTTATAAACTTCTGAAAGCCGATTTTAGCGTGGCGGTTACAGGCTTAGGCGGAAGCGGAGCCTCCGAAAACAAAGAAAAACCGGTGGGCACTGTATTTTGTTCCATTCTATGCCGGAATAAAGTAGAGGAATTCCGGGAGGTTTTTGAAGGCAATGCCACCGCTATCCGAAAAAATGCGGCCGAATTTATCTTCCGAAAAATTGAAGACACCCTCGACCGCCATTTTGAACACGAATAAAATTTAATCCCGACGCTGGTAGTTCTAAAACCGGAAACGCCCATTGATTTCCATTATCCGGAATAAAATTTAAACAAGCTGTATTTAGACAAGCTGTATTCCAATTGTAAAAGACTTACGCAAAGCCCCTTTTCCGCGTCTTTTGATTCGCAATAAACCAAATTGATGTTTAAACCCGGATTTGATCGAATAGCGCCTTTATATGATTTCCTGGCCAGCCTGGTCTTTGGGAAGGCTATCCAGCGGGCACAAACTAAATTTCTGAACTTTATTCCGGCCCAAAGCAATATTTTGGTAATTGGCGGTGGTACCGGCTGGATTTTGCCGGCAATTTTAAACCAAACGTTGCCGGCAAGAATCGTTTATTTAGAAGCTTCGGCCAAAATGCTGCAACTGGCCCGCCAGAAAGTAAAAAACCTTAACCACGCAGCAAGCATCGAATTCAGGTTAGGTACCGAAAATGATATTGAACTGGCAGAAAAATTTGAGGTAATTATCAGCAACTTTTTCCTGGATTTGTTTTTGCCCGCCGAATTAGAAAATATTATAACTACGCTGCATCGCAGCCTGCGCGCCGGTGGTGTTTGGCTGGTGGCTGATTTTGTTTATCCACCGGGGGCGGGCTTGCGGCCGGCCGGTGCCCGCCTATTATTAAAAAGCATGTATGCCTTTTTCCGGTTTACCGCCGGTATCAGTGCCCAGTCCCTGCCCGATTGGGAAGATATGCTGGCTCAGTTACCTCTAATCGAGCAAGAATCGGCTCCTTTTTACGGTGGCCTGATTAAATCAAAAGTCTACCACAAGAAATAAGGAGAAGGACTTGAAATTACCTTGCTCCGGAAGCTTTTTAATGATTTTGCGAAAGTCCTAAAATCAATATTTAGCAGCAAAACAATTTTCCGCCAACTTTGTGGTTAATTTAATAGTAACAACGGGTATAAATTTATAACTTTAGCAGTTTACAATTTACCGGTTTCGTCTTAGCCATCATCCAGATATGATCAAAAATATATTAATAGTTGCTACGTTGCTGGCCTTTGGGTTTAACAGCCAGGCCCAAACTACCCCGGAAACGGTATCTGAGTTAAACAGTACCCCACCCGCCCAGGCAACGGTTGCGACTCCCGAAAATAAATCCACGGCTCCGGATGCCCCGAAAATATCGGCTCCCCGGAAATTAAGCTACGGGCTATCGGCCGGTACGCAGTTTAGCCGCCTCTTCGGCACCGCCACTTACCTGGAGCCCAGCGTTATGTTTCCGGTAACGAAACGGTTTAGTGCTTACGCCAGCCTGAATATGGTTACCTCTTTTGGGGCAAATTATTTTGCCAACGGCAGCGAAGCTTTTCCGGGTTACTACGCATCCCAGCGCAATCAGCGCTTTATATTAAATGCCGGCGGCAACTATATGGTTACCGATCGGCTGAACCTGACGGGTAGCGTCTGGCGCGACCTTTCTAAAAACCAGTTGCCATCGGCAGTTAATTTACTTATGCCAGGCGGCACGAATGGCATGTCTTTACGGGCCAATTACAAAGTAACCGAGAACCTTTCCGTGTCGGGCGGCTTGCGTTTTTCGAATGGCAATGGTTACCATAATAATATAGGGTATTACCCTGGCTCCTCGTTTGGTTATTAAATAAGAGAAATTATTCCTGCCAGAACGGCCCGGTTGCTTAAGTAGCCGGGCCGTTCTGGTTTTGTAATTTGGCCAGTTTGGCTGGTTTAACTTAACTGTCGTAAAACCTGTTGCGTAATAATGCCCAACCTAAATTAAATAAAAGTGCAGGCAGCCTATCTCCGAAATCCCCAACTTAAAACGCTTAAACCCGATTGGCCCGGTAATAAAATCATCAACGGCATGTTTGCCAACGGCGAGGCATTATACCAGCCTTCCTTTTTAAATGTAATAAAATGGAAGCTAGCCGAAAACCCGCAGAAAAAAGAAAAAGAAACGGACGACTATGCGCCGCCCGTGCAGGAGGGCCGGGAGTTTATCAATACCACCGACGATGCCATTATTTGGCTGGGGCATGCTACTTTTTTAATTCGTTAAAACGGGTTTAATTTTATGATCGATCCTGTTTTTTTCGATTTGCCGATGATAAAAAGGCGAACGCCGCTACCCTTCCCACCGGAAACCCTCCGCAATATTGACTTCCTGCTTTTATCGCACGGGCACCGCGACCACCTCGATGAAAAATCATTGAAGTTGTTATTCCGGGAGAACCCCGGACTGAAAGCGATGGTGCCTCTGCAAATGGGTAAATTACTAAATAAAATGGTGCCGGGACTCGTTTATCAGGAAGCCGGCTGGTACCAGCAATACAACCTGCCGGAAGAAACCGGGGTAGAAATCATTTATTTACCTGCCGCCCATTGGCATCGGCGCGGCCTCAACGATATGAACAAAGTGCTTTGGGGCAGTTTCCTCCTTCGAACCCAGCAAAAACAAATTTACTTTGCCGGCGACTCGGGTTACAAAGATCATTTCGGTGAAATTAAGTCCCTTTTTGGTGCACCCGATTTCTGCATTTTGCCCATCGGGGCTTACAAGCCAGCATTTATGATGGAGCAGAGCCACCTGAATCCGCGGGAAGCGGCGCAGGCTTTCAGCGACCTCGGTGGCCGTTTCCTGTTACCCATGCACTTTGGCACTTTCGATTTATCAGACGAGCCCGCCGGCGAACCAATCCGTTTGATGGAGCAATATGCGGCGGCGGGTAAAATAAACGGCCAGTTGTTACAGCCGGCTATTGGCGAAACCTTATTAATATAGCAATACGCGGCAAGCTTTACTAATAACCGCTGCGGTTTGGTTTACAAAAAATAATTTCCTGGTTAGGCCATTACCATTTCTTTATTGTATTTACCACGGTATTCCAGCGGCGATAAACCGGTTATTTTTTTAAAAGTTGCCCGGAAGGCCTTCGTATCGGAGTAGCCAACAGAGTACATAACCTCATTC
>JAQBNV010000521.1 GCA_028288395.1 Adhaeribacter sp.
CGGGTTTAATTAAGCTATTACTTTAATGGCTACACGGATAGAAGATAATTTAAACTATTTGGTATTATACCGCATGGCATAAACCAACGGGCATTATGATAAGGGAAAAATATGCTGACATACTGTAGTATTCGAAGCATTTCAAAAGCATCTTTTGTATAGGAAGTCATTCAAATAAAAAAGCCGAATAGGTTAGTTATCGGTAATCTTTTATAATCATAAGTTTCCCTCCGGCAATGACTTACACTAATTTTTTCCCCGTCTTTATAAATGTTTGATAGCAGGTACTACACTAGTTTTGGTATTACTTACCTTCTTCAACTTCCGGGACAGTCGGATCTCTTTCCAAATTTATATCCTAAGCCAGCTAACAGGTGAAAAGCGGTGTTTGATAGCTGAGCATGACCGTTTTGTACCGGCACCCGGACATACGAGGCTGTCATTCTTCCTTCCGAAAATATTTGCCAATGTTTTGAAAGATGAAAACGCCTGGCCAGTGCGGCCTCCAGCGTAGGGCCCGATAAATAATAACCTTTATGCAAGATTCCGCCATTTTCGGGAAAAACCTGGTTCCGGATGGTAGACTCCGGATGCGTAATCACTACGCCCGCGCCTACCGAATAAGTAAGTCCTTTATACTGCCACAGCCGGTTAGCGGTTAAAAGGTTAAAGCCATCCGTAATAGAAAACCTTTGCACTTCAAGTGGTTTATTCTTTAGTATTATTTTATGATGGGTAAATTTTAGTTCCCAGGCACAGGAATGCTGCCAGGTAGTAACCCGGAAATCGTAGTAAACCGGCGGGTTAAAAGGTTCTGATTTGTATCTGGCCTTTATTTTAAGCGCAGCTTCGTCGTTTTGGTATATTTTTAATGGCGTAATAAAGTTAACAACGCCCCCTCCGGCCGCACCAAATGCCCAAGTTCGGTTTTGGCCGATACCAACAAATGGCATTAGCAAAACCATAACAATTTGCAATATCCAACCCTTCATACCTGTTAATGATTTAATTACTTCCGAAAGACGATTTTTTTAACTTCTGGTTAGTTAAATTCCGTAAATAATTTATTTCTCTTTCAAAAGCCTATGAACCAGGATCTTTTTGCTTTAGAAAACCTAATTATTCAGCTCCAGGGCGCTCCGATTATCAGCTTTTCTTACAACCAGA
This sequence comes from Adhaeribacter sp., assembly GCA_028288395.1. Lineage (GTDB taxonomy): Bacteria > Bacteroidota > Bacteroidia > Cytophagales > Hymenobacteraceae > Adhaeribacter. The sequence goes on from JAQBNV010000521.1 coordinate 1,168, forward strand.
ACATTTTAATGCTAAAGGTTAATACGCCGGTAGCTGCCCAATTGCTGCCGCGTACCGAATCGGTACACGTTGTTATAAGGGGTTGTCATAAACTAGATTACCTGAGTTACACCCAACTCCAGCAGGAGCGAATTAGGCAGGAAAACCCCGAAATATTCTTTGGCAATGCCCTGCAAATACAGGGCATTGAATTACGTAACCGCAATAGTTTAGAGAGGAAGGTAAAGGAAGGTTTTATTCTATACTGTAATTCGTACTTACATACCATCGAAGCCGGTGAATTACATTTTACCTGTAATGGTTTTGAAATATACGACCAGGAATTTGGTAAAATCAGTTATGATAATTTTATTCAGGCGGCTGATAAGCTAAATACCAGCACTTAAGAGTTGTATGATTTTAGTCTCGTTTTTAGATTAAATTCTTAAATATATACCAGCCGGAATATTATTCCAGAGAATATTTCCTATATTAATCTACATTCCTTATAAATACCGGCAGTTGTAAAAATATTATTTAAATAAATCATTTATATCATTCCTTCCCGGCTCTTTACATGCAAAAATGTTTTCTGGTTTTACTCCTATGGTGTTTTCAATTTCATTTACCGGCGCTTTTGGCTCAACCGGCGACTTATAGAAACCTGGTGCTGGAAGGGGGCGGTATTCGGGGGATTGCTTATGGTGGCACTTTGGCTGCCCTAGAGGAGCGGGGAATACTGGATTCTATGCAGCGGGTGGGTGGCACATCGGCCGGGGCCATTCAAGCAGCCCTTTTAGCCGTGGGGTATACACCCCTGGAAATCACGCATATTACCTTCCAAACCCCTATTCAAAAGTTCACCGATGGCCGGTGGTTTTTTCTGGGCGGCTTTCCGCGGGTGGCAAACCAGTTTGGCTGGTACCTGGGCGACAAATTCCGCAAATGGCTGGAAACCTTAATCCGGCAGAAGACAGGGATTCAGGATTTGACTTTGGCGCAATTACATGCCTTGCAAGGACGAAATAGAACCCGCGATTTATATGTGATGGGTACGAATTTAACCTAGCAGAAACCTGTTATTTTCTCTTACGAAACTTACCCCCTCATGAAAATAAGCGATGCAGTACGCTTATCTATGTCTATTCCGCTTTTTTTCCGGGCCATTTTCCTGGATCAGCAAGGCAACCTGGTGAAAAAACCTGGTAACCGCACGGATGTAGATGTTTTGGTGGACGGCGGTCTGCTGGCTAATTTCCCCATCGACCTTTTTGATCACGCGCGGTAACCGGGCACTTCGGCGTCTACCACCGATTTTTTAATACCCAAACCCTGGGTATTCGCCTAGATACCGAAAACAAATAAAATACGATCAGCAACAAGCCGGGCTTGCGCCCTATAGAACAGTTAAATTCAACCATTATGTCCAGGCATTTTATGCCCTGGTAATAGAAGAGTTAAACCGGTAACAATTAAGCCCAGCCGATTGGAACCGCACTATTTCGGTCAGTACCAAAGGATACGGTGCACGCATGCGCCGCCTTTCGGAAAAAGACAAAACAATATTGTTGGAAAGCGGCCGGCAAGGCGTTGCGCAATTTTTCCAGAAACACGAGCATCGCCCTTAGGTATCTTTTTTCAGGATATGGAGTAAAGCAAATTTTTATATGCAGAGCTACACTAAAAATTAAGCCAAATGAATATTGCCGAAAGATGGTCTTTAAGGGGTAAAAAAGCTTTGGTTACCGGCGGCACCAAAGGTATTGGCAAAGCCATTGCCGATGAGTTCCTCGCCCTGGGGGCGGAAGTGGTGGTGGTGGCCCGCAATACCGAAGAAATGCAGGAGGTGCTGAAGCAGTGGCAAGACCAAAACCTTCCCGCATCCGGCTTTACCGCAGATTTAAGCAAAGCGGCAGAACGCCAGGCGCTGGTGCTGGCCATCACCGAGAAATGGGGTATGCTGGATATTTTGGTAAATAACGTGGGTACGAATATCCGGAAAAAAACCGATGCTTATGCCGAGAATGAATATGACCTTTTGATGGATACTAACCTCAAATCGGCCTTTCACCTGTGCCAACTGACTTACCCTTTACTAAAAATAACTAACCAGAGCCGTATTATTAATATTTCGTCGGTATCGGGGTTACGCCATGTGCGCACCGGGGCTATTTATGGCATGACCAAAGCTGCTTTAAACCATTTAAGCCGCTACCTGGCCGTTGAATGGGCGCCAGACGGTATTTTGGTTAATGCCATTGTCCCGTGGTATATCCAAACGCCTTTAGCCGAAAGTGTTTTAAAAAATCCGGAATATTTACAGCAGGTACTCGCCCGCACCCCGCTACAACGCGTAGGGCAGCCCGAAGAAGTAGCCGCTGCCGCTGCCTTTTTGTGCATGCCTGCCGCCAGTTACATAACCGGCCAATGCCTGGCCGTAGACGGAGGCTTCTCCGTGCAAGGTTTTAGTTGATGGTTAATTATTGTTTGTTGATTATTGCTGATGGTTGCTAATGGTTGATTTTTACCGGCTACTTCTGCTAAAACTAATAACTAACCACTAATAACTAACTGCTAAAATAAATGCACCAATTAGGTACTGATATATTGAAACTGGCACTGGTAACTTACGAGGACGAAGGAAAATATCCGGGTGAAGGTGCGAAAGAAGATACCCGCTTAATCAGATATTTACAACAGCGTGGCCTGGACGTGAAATTCGAGATATGGACAAGGAAAGAGGTAAACTGGCAACAGTACGATGCCATTATCTTAAAATCACCTTGGGATTACTTTGATAAAATCGAACTCTTCCGGAAATGGCTGGATATATTAGACCAGGAAAACGTCCGGGTACTGAATCCAACACCGGTGGTTCGCTGGAATACCGATAAAAGGTATTTGCTGGAAGTAGAAGAATTGGGCTATGCCATTGTTCCCACTATTCTCCTGGAAATGAATACGACTTTCGAAGCCGCGCCTTATTTTAAAACCTGGGAAACCAATAGTATTATTTTAAAACCCGTAGTAAGCGGCGGTGCCAAAAACACCTTTCAACTTACCCGAAATAGCACATCTATTGCCCCGATAGAAAAGAAAATCAACAAGCTTCTACAGGAAGAAGCTTTTCTGGTGCAGCCATTTATGCCCGAAATACAAACTGATGGCGAGTGGTCGTTCCTGTTTTTCAATGGCCAGTTCAGCCACTGCATCCGCAAAGTTCCCCGGGAAGGTGATTTCCGGGTGCAGCATTATTTTGGCGGCGCCATCATTTCCGCCGAACCGCCCTTGTTCCTGCTTCATTCTGCCCAACAACTGGTAAATAATTTTGCCCGGGGTTGCCTGTACGCCCGCGTAGATGGCCTTAACCAAAACGGTACATTCAGGCTAATGGAACTGGAATTAATAGAACCATTGCTTTACTTACAGGATAATGAAAAATTATATCAAAATTATTATCAGGCTCTCCGGCAAATGCTATCACCAAACTAGGTTGTGTTGACAATTAATGAATGATTTATGATGGTAGTTGTTTATAGATTAAAAACATTATGCGACGCTACGAAATCAGTGACCGAGCTTGGGCTCGTATCAGCGATTTGTTAC
>JAQBNV010000524.1 GCA_028288395.1 Adhaeribacter sp.
AAAAATTGCTGGGGTTCACCGGTATGAATAAGCACCGGAATACCCAACTGGCCGCATTTGGCCCAAATCGGATCGAGGCGCGGGTCGTCGGTGGCAATGCGTTTACCGTTTTTATCATTTAGGGTTAAGCCCAGGTTTTTGAATATCTTCAGGCCCTGGGCGCCGTTCTTCACATCCTGTTCCAGTTGGGTTGCGGCCTTGGGACCAAAATCCGGATCATCAATATTTTTGAAGTCTACGTTGGCAAACAGCAGGAAACGGGTTGGGTAATTCCCCTTCATGTTCGTAAGCCCTTTTTTCAGGTTATCGCCGGTACCGCCGCTTAAGTTTACCATGGTCTGTAAATTAATGCCATCCATGTCTTTCACCAGTTTCTCCAGGGCTTGCTTATCCATACTGGCGTTCTGGTGATTGTGCACATCTATAAAAGGATATTTGGCGCGCTTTACTGGGTGCTCCGGCACCGTTAAACCCGATTTGGGTTCGTATTCCTCAAACGACAATTCCTGGGCATTGCCACTAAAAGCCAGCGCCCCAAAAAGCCCGGCTAATAATATTTTTTTCCACATCATAAATAGCACTATTAAAATCAAATATAGTAATTCGATTATTCTATTGACTTGTCCGGGGCAACAAAATATTCGTTTCTTGTTTTAAAATATTATTAATTGAAAGAGGCAAAACAGCCACCGATCAATCAAAGCCAAGAAAAAATAAAGATATAACCGACAAATATTTAAATATTAACCTGGAGACAGGGGTTCAAAAACAACTACCTCGTCAGAGCTTTTGAAGCAGTAAAGTAATCATCTCCGATAAGTACGCGCCGTTGTAAGGCCCGAAAAGGTTCATGTCACGGGTTTCATATTTCGGCAGGTTATAATATTTATCTGGGGTAATATACCCGATGTAGCCCCCGTTAAAACTCGTCAGGATGAGTTTATCTTTACGCAAGGCTAAGCTCTGTTCCAGGTCCTGCACCAATTCACCCGAGAAATCGCAGGGCGTACCGATAAATAAAATATCTCCGACCCGGAAACCCGACAGCGTAGCCAGATATTTGCCAAACACCAGGTGAAACAGGGCCGGATGAAAACGCCAGTTCTCGGCAAACCGCCAGTGCGGTTTACGGAGGTAAAGCGGCACTTCCCGGGCATTTAAAGTCAACTGGTAATTCATTTTAATTTGTGCCTGATGCCGGTTAACCAGTTGAGCCAAACCTTGGGCCATATTGTTTACCTTTTCGTAACCGGTACCGGGTGCAGCCGGGCTGTGGCTCGCGACTCCGCCTGCCCCAAAAGCCGCAAAATTGATGGTAGGCTCTTTTTCCAGGAGTTGTACCAGCGCCCCCGGGTAATCGCCGGAAATATTTAATTCGGCGGCTGGCAAACAGGTGGCATGCGCGGCGTAGGTAGCCAATATAGCGATTTCGCCGGTCTGCTTCCGAATTTTAAGCAGCCTTAAGGCCGCATCGCGCGGACCTTGGGCACCTACCAGGCGGTTACTTACCAGGCTGTCCGCGGGCAGCGCTGCAAAACCGATTTGCGCCGGCGCAGCGGTCTGGTCGGCCTGGCGGATGGCTTGCAGAATAGCTTGGGTTAAACCCGCCACTATCTTTTGGTCGTATTGGCCCGCCATTAAATAGCCGGCGGGTTTGCGGGCCCAGCCACCCAGGCTGCTGTGGGCGTGGGTAGCCGTCAGGTACACCTGTTCTTTTTTAATACCAATGGCCGGCAACTGCTCTGTAAGCAACTGCCGGACAGCCATGGGAACTATCAATAAATCCATGGTAACAAAAGCAACCCGTTGGGTTTTCTGCCGGAATACAAAAGCCCGTACCCAGATAGAATCGTGAATACCCGTCAGGCGTTTACCTTTGCGTTTACCGTAACCAGCTAATGGTGCCTGGTGGGCGGGCGTAATATTTACTTTGGCCCAGCCCACCTGCACCGTATCGGGCTGGTGGTGGGCGGCGGGTAGCCGGGCAATGGCGGTCTTGGTTTTACGGTAATATTTTTTTTGCTGGTAAGGAGTTTTGTTTACCGGCAGGCAGGCGGGCAATACCAAAAGCCAGGCAGCTAGGATGGTTGCAAAAATTAGATGCGTTATTTTATTGACCGGCACTAATACCCTCCGTAATTTTGTATATAATATATTTCTCTTTAAAAGTACAAAGGATGCTCCGCAAAGCAATAGAATTTGGTTTATATCCCTGGTTTCCGGGGCATGGTTATTCGTATATCCATCCGTCTAACCGCCGTGATTTTGAAGCCATAAACCCGCATGATAAAGTTTTTGAAAAAATAGATGAGAATGAACGCTGGATTCTGCTGCAATACGGCCATAAACAATTTAAAGTAGAACCCGAGCTGTTTTCTCCCATCCCGGCTTTACCCTTCAGTTACGGCGACCGGGTAGAGGAAGTGAATCGCACGCCCGGCGAACTAAGGCAACGCGGCGAAATATTTAATATACTCTGGCATATTGCCGAAGATCAGCCCTATTTCCAAATCCGGCAGGGCAAACAGGAATTGGCGCGCCGGTTCCGGGCCGATGAGTTAAGGAAATTCTAAACATTAAGCCAAATTTTGTAAGCCGATTATTTTTAGGAATAAATATTTTCGGGTTATTGTCCGCCCCTTTACTTTATTGTATTGCGTTTAACCAAAGAGCCTGGTGGGCTCAACCAAAACCAGGCTCCTTGGTACTGTTTCCGGTAGACAACCGTCTTTAAAAGCGTTTTATTTTAAGTAGGGTTTCAGGGCCTGGGTCCAGATGTCATAGCCAGCTTTGGTCATATGCAGGCTATCGGCCCGAAACAGTTCGGGTTTGGGTTTTCCGCCGGGCAGCAGCATGGGAGTAAATACATCTACGTAACTGGTTCTTTTCTCCTGCGCCAAAAATTCTTTAACCAGGCTATTAGCCCGATTGATACTGGCATAATGCTGTTTGCGCGAAGGGCTGGGTTTGATGGAAATATAGGTAATGGTAGCTTTGGGCGAAGCGGCCCGGATTTTAGAAAACAATTCTTTAAAATCGGCCAACACTTTTTCCGGCGTTTTACCCGCGGCAATGTCATTGTCGCCGCTGTATATTACTACCTGTTTGGGTTTATAAGGAGTAATAATCCGGTCGGCAAAATAAACAACTTCATCGGTTTGAGAGCCGCCAAAACCGCGGTTCAGAATGCGTTTCCCCGGAAAATATTCCGGCAGGTTTTCCCATAACCGGATAGAAGAACTACCGGTAAAAACAATGGGCTTTTTTTTGGGCTGATTTGTTTTATCGGCCTGTTCAAAGGCGATAATTTCCTTCTCAAAATTTTGGAGGCTTTGCGCAAAGGCCGGTTGCCGAATCGACAGGCTAACTAAAGTAAAAACCAAAAGCAGGAATAATTTCCGAAATAGCAGCATGGGTTAAAATTTTGATAATTAATAATAGTTTTACCAGCCATCACCAGTATTTGACCCCTATTACGATAAATTTAGTAAGCTGTAAAACGAACTAAAGCGGCAGTGGTGAGGCTTTTTTATATTAATGCACAACGGACTTGTGTAAACAAAGGCGAGGACATTGGCTGAAGCTGACGTTTACACGTTGTTAGC
>JAQBNV010000527.1 GCA_028288395.1 Adhaeribacter sp.
ACAGGGTCCGGGCCTGCGCGTCCGGAATTGACTCTTTTTGACTAATGAAATAAACACCCAGTCCACTTAGCCCTATGCCAGCCACCGTTACCGGCAAATCTACTTTAAGATTGGTTTTATAAGGCGAGGTGTTTTGGCTGTAAGCCGTAAAAGAAAACTGAAATAAACAAAAAAGGAGTAATAATTTATTCTTCATACCAAATGTAATACAAATATTAGGGAACTTAAATGGTTCTGAAACGGGAAAATCAGAATAAAAGTTATAGGATTTAATCAGCCTTTTCGCCTATTGTCAGGTCTGGTAAGTAATCTTGGTAGAAAAGCACAATAACTGTATCTTTGCCGGCAGACACCAACCTGAATGACTCCAAATAAAATTTCCAGACCGGAAGCAGCTGTCCTGTACTTGATTTTTGGCTTGCTTTTTTTTGGGATTATTCTTTCGCGTACCGACCGCTACTGGTTCGACTTTGTTTATACGGCTGAAGATAGTTTTATTGAATGGATGACGATCCTGCCCTTAATAGGCATAATGGTCGTGACCGGCTGGCGGTTAATAAAGTTGTATGCCGTGCGCCGGCCCTTATTTTTGGTTTCGCTGGTAATATTAATGGGCCTTAGCTTTTTTTTAGCCGGAGAAGAGCTTAGCTGGGGTCAGCGTTTTTTTGGTTTAGAAAGCTCTGATTTCTTTAAAATAAATAATTCTCAGAAAGAAACCAATCTGCACAACCTGGTCATTGCGGGCAAAAGCATCAACCTTATTATTTTTTCGCGGGCCCTTATTTTGGTAATGGCAGGCTATCTGGTGGTGTTACCCATGTTGTACAAAAGGAAAAGCAAGGTTAAATCTTTTGTTGATGCTTTGGCTATTCCCATTCCGCAACTTTACCAGATTATTTGTTTCTTCCTGGTTTTTGGTTTAATTGCCCTGTGCCCGTCGGGCCGTCGGGCCGAATTGCTGGAGTTTGGCAGCTGTTTTCTGTTGTTTTTGGTGGTGGTATTTCCGCAAAATAAAGAAGTATTCGAAAAATATTAAGCTTTCGGGTCCGCCCGGCATATACCTGATGCCGTTTTATTCCGCTACCGGTCCAAAAGATCCGGACCGTTTAAATATAGTTGTCCAGGCGGCTTGCCCGGTATAAAATAATAACAGTCAGAACGGTTTTTAAGTACGAAATAAAATTTTAACTCTGCCGGAATTATTTTAGCTTTGCGGCAAATTATTATTAACATTTAAGAAATGCCATACTTATTTACTTCTGAATCCGTTTCTGAAGGGCATCCCGATAAAGTTGCCGACCAGATTTCTGATGCCCTTATTGATAATTTCTTAGCCTGGGATCCCGATTCCAAAGTAGCTTGCGAAACCCTGGTAACCACCGGACAAGTTTTTCTGGCGGGAGAAGTAAAATCCAAAACCTATTTAGATGTACAAAAAATAGCCCGGGAAGTAATCCGGAAAATTGGCTATACAAAATCCGAGTACATGTTCGAGGCGAATTCCTGCGGAGTATTATCGGCTATTCACGAGCAGTCGGCTGATATTAACCAGGGAGTAGATCGGGTAAATAAGCAGGAGCAAGGCGCCGGCGATCAGGGAATGATGTTTGGTTATGCTACCAGCGAAACCGATAACTACATGCCGCTGGCCCTCGATCTGGCACACAAAATATTAATTGAACTGGCAGCCATCCGGCGCGAGAATACCGATATACCTTATTTACGTCCAGATGCTAAATCGCAGGTTACCATTGAGTATAGCGACGACCACCGGCCTATCCGGATTGATGCAGTAGTAGTATCTACCCAGCACGACGATTTCGACAGCGAAGAGGCCATGCAGGAGAAAATCCGGGAGGATATTATAACTAAATTAATGCCGCGCGTTAAAAGCCAGCTGAAGCCGGAATTGCAGGCCTTGTTTACCGACGATATTAAATACCACATTAACCCCACCGGCAAATTTGTGATTGGCGGTCCGCACGGCGATACCGGTTTAACCGGCCGCAAAATTATTGTGGATACCTACGGTGGTAAAGGCGCGCACGGTGGTGGTGCTTTCTCGGGCAAAGACCCCTCTAAAGTAGACCGCTCGGCGGCTTATGCTACACGTCATATTGCCAAAAATATGGTTGCCGCCGGGGTAGCCGACGAAATTCTGGTACAGGTTTCTTACGCCATTGGGGTTAAAGATCCGATGGGTATTTACGTAAACACCTATGGCACCGCCAAAGTTGCCTTGAGCGATGGCGAAATAGCCGATATAGTAACGCAGATATTTGACATGACGCCTTATGGCATAGAAACCCGTTTAAAGCTGCGCAACCCTATTTATGCCGAAACTGCGGCTTACGGCCACATGGGCCGGAAAAACGAAACCGTAACCAAAGTTTTTTCCGGTACCAACGGTGAAACCCGCCAGGTAGAAGTAGAATTATTTACCTGGGAGAAACTTGATTTTGTAGATCAGGTAAAAGAAGCTTTCAAGCTATAAACCCATATTCTGATAAATAACAAAAAGGCCCGGCTTATATATAAGCCGGGCCTTTTTGTTAT
>JAQBNV010000535.1 GCA_028288395.1 Adhaeribacter sp.
CCGGTATAAGTAAAATTTTGTCCCTGAATCTCGGCTTTAATTACTTTCGTATGGGCTTCGTAGTCGATGGTACTAATCGATATCCAGCCGGTGTAGCCCACCGTTCCACCCCGTTGCACCATTAAAACACCCGAAAAAGGTTCTTGCTCTGGGTTGCTCATGGTGTAATTCCACTTGCCTTCCAGCGTGGTTCGCTCGGTAGTTGCCGTTAGTCCAGTGATCAGCTGCGTGTTCGCCACTGACTGGTGGTTCGTTACGCAACTGGTTACTGAAAAGAGGAGCGTAGCCCCCAAAAGCGCGGTGCTGTTTTTGAAAAATAGATTCATAAATTTAAAATTGAAAGGCATAATTTAAAAGATAAATTATTGATCACCAATTTTATTTAGAATTGAAAATCAATCCATTAAATATTATTCTTTGTAAATTATCGGAATAGGCAAGGCATTTTTTTCGTCTTTAATTTATCCCGTTCTGGTTTTACGATATTTTATCGGTGCGCGGTTATATCCAAATGGCTGCCGCAAGAGTATAAAGTTTATGCACTACGTTTCCATCGACTTAGAAACCACGGGTACCAACCCGGCTCGCCACCAGATTATTGAATTTGGGGCGGTAATTGAAAATACGAACAAAAATACCGAGCTGCAAAATTTGCCCCGGTTTAAGCGCATTGTAAAACACCCGGAATATACGGGTCAGGCCTTTGCCTTAAATTTAAATGCCCGCATTTTTCAGGAATTGGTGCAACCAACCGGAGCTGCCCCGGTATGTGAAGCGCTGGAATTAGCCGGACAGTTTAAAGATTTTTTGCTGAATAACGGCTTTGCCACCGACGAAGAAAAAACTTATGTAAGAATTATTGCCGCCGGTAAAAACTTTGCGGCCTTTGACCTGGCCTTTCTGAATAACCTGCCGGGATGGCGCGATCATATTCGGATAAGTCAGCAAATACTGGACCCGGCCATGTATTATATAAATTTCCAGGACGATCAGAAACTGCCTTCGCTGGAAGAATGTAAACGGCGGGCGGGTTTTGAAGATGCTTCGGTTATGCACGATGCCTTAGCGGATGCTCTGGATGTGGTACGTTTGCTCCGCCAGCAATACCACCCGGAATAAAGCAATACTGCCGTATTCGACAGCAGGCAATGAAAATGCTTTTAAGAATTATCAGGTAGGAAACGTGTACTGGAAAGAAATACCTGGCCTTAACCCCCTTTATCAGGAAGGATTGAAAGTAGCCTATAATTCCGCTCTCTTTATTATATGCCATTACCCGGATAATGGTTGCATGTCGCTTAAAGCTTTAGCCCGATGTTCTCCTATTGGCTGGCCGATTATGGGTGCATAGTTGCAGACCAGACCATAAATAATTACCTTATCGAAAATTTTCCGTCCGGAAAACTGAGCCGATATTTGATTTATATGATTAAAAAATATTTTCGCATGTGTGCCGTGCTATTTAGCGGATTGCTGGCCTGGGTTTTAAGTGTATTATCGGCCAGCGGTCAGGGTATAAATATTAATTACGACGAAGAAAAAGTTGGCTCTCACTCCTTACCAGATTTGCTCCGGCTGCCCGACAGTACGGTCGTAACCACGGCCGAGCAATGGACCAGCCAGGGCCGCCCCGCTACGCTGCAATTATTTAAAACGCACGTATACGGGGAATTACCGGATAAACTGCCGGGCATGCATTTTAAAGTAAGAAACGAAAATAAAAATGCTTTGGGCGGACTTGCTACCCGCAAACAGGTAACCATTTATTTTACCCAGGGAGCAGATGGCCCCAGTATGGAGGTGTTGCTGTATATCCCAAATAAAGTTAATGGCCCCGTACCAGCATTTGTAGGATTAAATTTTTATGGCAACCAGAGTATTCATCCGGATAAAGGAATTGCATTATCCACTCGCTGGATAAATAACAGCCCTGAAGGAATCGTGAATAATAAAGCGACCGAAGCCTCGCGGGGTTTGCAGGCCAGCCGCTGGCCCGTAGAAGAATTGCTGAAAAAAGGTTTTGCCCTGGTCACGGCTTATTACGGCGATCTGGAACCCGATCATTCTGAAGGCTGGCAATCGGGCATTCGTACTTCCCTTAAAACCGAATTAAACCTGGAAGAAGATAAATGGGGCGCCATTGGCGCCTGGGCCTGGGGCCTGAGCCGCATTATGGATTACCTCGAAAAAGAAAAGCGCATCAATCCCAAACAAGTTGCCTTAACCGGGCATTCGCGCATTGGTAAAGCTGCATTGTGGGCTGCCGCCAACGATACCCGTTTTGCACTGGTGGTTTCGAACGAATCGGGGGAAGGAGGGGCGGCCCTGGCCCGCCGGAATTACGGCGAAACCATTGCCCAACTCAACCGTTCTTTTCCGCACTGGTTTAGCCCGGCTTATAAAAATTACAACCAGCAACCTGAAAAGTTACCGGTTGATCAGCACCAACTCCTGGCTTTGATCGCGCCGCGGCCATTGTATGTGAGTAGCGCCATCGAAGACAAATGGGCCGATCCCCAGGGCGAATTTTTAAGCGCTTTTTATGCAGAACCGGTTTACAAACTTTTCAACAAGAAAGGCTTGGGAGCTTTGGAAATGCCGGCCGTTGAAAAACCCGTGGGCGAAACCATCCGTTACCATATCCGGAACGGGAAGCATGATATTATGGCTTACGATTGGCAGCAACATCTGGCGTTTGCGCAAAAACATTTTAAATTAAAAATTAACGCTAAACCCTAACCAGCCTGCGCAGATTAACATTAACGCCATAGCTCCTGATTTCCGCCCGGCGCGAATAACTTCCAATACCGGCAATGTTTTATTTTAATATTTTTCAGTTCCTAAATTTTTTATCCTTTTAGAAAGGATATTTTCTACCAGATGAAACGACTTTCCAAAAATCTAACTTTTCAGGTACTCATTGCCATTAGCTTAGGAATACTGGTTGGTGCCTTTTTTCCCGAAATCGGGGCGAAACTGAAGCCCATCGGCGATGTATTCATCAACCTGATTAAGATGGTGATTGCACCGGTTATTTTTCTCACCATTGTGCTGGGTATCAGTAGCATGGGCAACCTGAAGAAAGTTGGTCGGGTAGGCGGTAAAGCCTTGTTGTATTTCGAGGTAGTCACCACCTTTGCCTTGGTTATCGGGCTGGTAATTGCCAATGTAACGAAACCGGGGGCGGGTTTAGAAGTTAATGATTTAGCGCAAGGAGATATAAGCGCTTACCAGAAAGGCGCGCAGGAAATTAATTGGGTGGAATTTATTACGCACATTGTGCCGGCCAACGTAGTAGATGCTTTTGCCAAAGGCGATATTCTGCAGGTATTGTTGTTTTCGGTATTATTTGGCGTCGGATTAACCAAAATGGGAGTAGCCGGGCATTCGGTCATCCAGACTTTTGAAAAATTATCTAAGATATTTTTTAATATTCTGGGAGTGGTAATGAAGTTGGCGCCCATTGGCGCATTTGGCGGCATGGCCTACAGTATCGGTAAATTTGGGTTGGCTACGCTTATTCCGTTGGGTAAACTCATGTTGTGCGTTTATGCCACCATGTTCCTGTTTATTTTTGTGGTATTAAATTTAATTGCCCGCTTATACGGCTTCAGTTTGTGGCGTTATTTAAAGTTTATTAAAGAAGAAATATTAATTGTGTTGGGTACTTCTTCTTCAGAATCGGTGCTGCCCATGATTATGCGGAAACTTGAGCGTTATGGCTGTTCCAAATCGGTGGTAGGGCTCGTTATTCCAACGGGCTATTCTTTTAACCTCGACGGCACCACCATTTATTTATCGATGGCCGTAATATTTTTAGCGCAGGTATTTGGAGTGGAATTAAGTTTCGCGCAGGAACTAACCATTATTGGTATTCTGATGATAACTTCAAAAGGGGCGGCCGCCGTAACCGGCGGCGGGTTTATTGTACTGGCTTCGACGTTAGGTGCCTTAAAAGTAGTGCCGGTAGAAGGGATGGCTTTATTATTGGGGGTAGATAGGTTTATGTCGGAAGCACGGGCTATTACCAACCTGATAGGAAATGGCGTTGCGACCATAGTAGTTGCCAAAAGCGAGGGTGAATTTGATCCCATTCAGAATGAAATAGCCCTTGGCGGTGGAGATTTGGTGCCGGACGAAGAACTTGTCTGAAATACTTTGAGGTATTAATATTATTCTGTACCGCCCATATTCCCGTTCGGGCAAATTTCCGGCACCTGTAAGTAATATTTATAAATTATTAAACCAGTTACCAGTACGGAAAATTTTACATGACACCCGCCGAAGAAGGCACATAGCCTAACTCCCGTAACAGCGCTAAAGCAGGCAGGGCGCTGGCTTCTTTGTCTTTTATTTCGAGCATAATATCCACATCCAAGCCCTGCAAATGGGTTAGAAATTCCCGAAACAAATCTAGTTGAATATGAGCGGTGTGTTTGCCTTTCCGGTCGCCGGGCGACTGCGAGCTGTAATCCATCATCAGGATGCCGTCATCGGGTTGCCAGGTTTGCGCTGCCAGGCGCAGGGCTTCGGCCATGGGTTCGCCGTTGTGCAGGCACTCGTGGTGGAAATTATCAAATAAAATCGGGATGCCCGTGCGTTCGTGTATTTCCAGGCAGTCCTGGAGGCTGTAAGACCGATCGTCGTTTTCTAAAACCAATCGGGCTCTGATATTTTCGGGCAGCACGTGTACCGCATCGGCAAAGCGCCGGATCGCCATCGGTTTATCGCCGTAAACGCCGCCCGCATGAATCTGCAGTTTCGCCGATTTATCTAGCCCCATTAAATCAATAATACTGCATTGATAAGCCAATTCGGCAAAGCTGTTCTGCACGATGGTTTCGGTAGGTGAGTTTAATACCACAAACTGGTCGGGATGCATAGATATACGCAAACCATTGTCCTTAATAAACTGGCCAAGGGCTGCCAAGGAGGGGGCAAAATATTCCTGCCAATTAAAGGTATTTACCGGGTGAGAGGCAAAGGGTACCAAATCCGAACTCATCCGGAAAAAAAGCAAACCGTGCTGTACATTAAAGGCCAGGATCTGCTCCAGACAAGCCAGATTATTTGTTACAGCCTTAATTAACCGCTCTTCGGAGTAGGACGCCAGCCGGAACGTAGTAGCCGAAGAACAAGGTAAAGTTTCGTTGATGCAGGGATAGCCAATTTTCATAGGAACACCGGTTAAATAATCAATTAACCTGAACGCAGCCTGAAAGTTTTGGTTTTTTACCGGCGGAGATCACGGTTCCGGTTCAGGAACAGACTGTCGTAGGCGCGCTGTTTTTTTATCGCCTCCAGGGCTTCTTTGCGGGCAACTTCTTCGGCCCGCAGTTCTTCCAGTTTTCGTTTATCTTTCCCTTCTTTCGAGAGCGCATCATAAATTAAACTGGCTGGGTTTTCTAAAGTAGGTGCCACCGGCACCGTTTTTTTATCTTTGTACAAAGGTTCGGGAGCCGGCGGTTTAACGGCTACTTTCGGGGCCGGCGGTTTCTTCATGTTGCGCAAAGCCCTGTTTACCTTTTCATAATCCAGCCCCCCAACTACTTTTACTTCGGGTAATTCCAACGAACCTTCTTCTAGTAATATTTGCACGGTTAGATCATTTTGCGCCCGCGCGTGTACTACATAACGTTGCGTTTTAAAGCCTACCGCCCGGATTACGAGAGTATCGCCGGGCTGCACCAAAATTCTAAAAACCCCGGCGGCATCTGAAACAGTACCGCGACCAGTAGCTGTTTTAATTACCGTAATACTTTCGAGGGGTGTTTTGGTTTGGGCATGCCGGATAGTACCGGTCAGCCGAAGGGTAGATTGCGCGAAGAGGCCCGGGTTGCCGCAAAAAAAAAGCAAAATGAGAAGTATGCAGTAGTACCGGCCTGGTATCATCAGGTAAAATAGATTATAATTAAAAAGAACAACGGCTTTCGGACTTTAAAAGTATGAAAATTTAGAATGATGGCGGACATTTAAAAAATAAAAAGCTTGCTTAATATTTTAAGTAAGCTTTTTATTTTTGGCACACAGGAGCCTGAATTTTATTCTTTTACCTTTATTTTGGTGTCACCAGATTCGTATTTGGTTTTACCGGGCTCCGATTTAATTTTGGTATCACTTGTTTTGGATTTGAATTTTCGTTCGTCGCCTTTAATCTTTGATTCGTAAGTATCCGTTTCGACTTTTGATTTACCAGGTTCTGCCTTTACTTTAATATTGCCGGTTTTTACCGTTATTTCATCCCCGTCGCGGGTAATTTCCCGGTCTACATCTTCTGTTGCCTCGGCGGTGTTAAAATATTCCGACCGTTTTACTTCGTACATTTTATACTGTTCTGGCTTCAGGATATCCCGTAACTCATTATTTATTTCTACATCAATGGTTTCCATTTCCTGTAGCATGCCGGTATTCATGGTAGCGTTATCGTCGGCAGCAGCTACACCGCCGGAATTTAGGGTATCCTGCTCCTGGTTGTTATATTTTCTTCTTACTTCATCCAGCCGGCGTTCCCGGTCGTAATAAACCTGCTGCACCCTTGCTTCTGTAGCGGTATCAAATTTTAAGTCAGTAGCCATGCGTTGCGACATGCGGGTAGCCCGGCTCCGGTATTCCGCTTCGTAATCAGTATCAGTGGCCGAGGCGTTGTCGGTTGTAATAGCGGTATCGGTGGTAGTGGTTTCAGTATTTTTTTTCTCGCTGTTACAGCCAGCCAGCAATAGACTACCTGCACTCAGCACAATCATAAGTTTTTTCATAGTTTAGTCGGATTTGATTAAATTGGATTAAATTTTTGCAAACAAAAGTTATCGTTCTACGAAGCCGGTTTTATTTTGTTAGT
>JAQBNV010000540.1 GCA_028288395.1 Adhaeribacter sp.
CAATCTTCGAAAAAATGCCCGCACTGTGGCGAATGGTCGGGGTGGCAACAGATGCCTACCGATACCTGCGAGTATTGTGGCGCTCTGTTAGATGATAGAACTTTACTGAGGGAAGCAGCCCGCGAAGCCGAGCTAAAAAAGAAAAAAGGCCTTGAGATTGCTATTATTCAGATTGATCCCACAGATTCGATCATGGTAAAAATAGGCAAACGCCTGATTCAGACCATTCAAATTTCATTTATTGCCATTGTTTCCTTTATTATCTGGTTCTTAACCTTACTTGCCGGCTGATGCATTTGCTTCGCAATTTTTTGTTTATGGGCTCGTTGAGCCTATACCTGGCAAACCGGTATCTACTGGCTGGGTTGGATTTGGCGCCGTATAAAATCCCTTACCTAAACGATTTACTTTGCCTGCCAGTCGTTTTAACCCTGACTTTATGGATTCAGCAGAAATTATTTCCCATGACTTGCCGGCCAGCACTTAATGCTGCCCAGGTAATATTTGCGGTACTTTACTTTGCGCTTTTCTTTGAGGTTGTCCTGCCCGCTTTTTCCGGCCGCTACACCCGCGATTACCTGGATATACTGGCTTATGCCGTAGGGGGAATTATTTATTATTTCTTTTTCAATCCCCAGCCTAAACCGCTGCCTCGGCCAGAATAAAAAGAGCGTTACTACCTTTAGTTTTTTAATCAGATATATCAATTGGTGCATCCTGCAATTTCTATCCGGTTGGCTACCGGCCACAGCTTGTCTGGTTAATTTAGGAACCCTTAGATTATCCTGCCTTAATTTATTGCGGGCGTGGTGCGGCCAGGGCGTTGGATTAGAATTGTTAAACGTGTGCCTGCACTTTGCCCGGAAAGAAAACTTTACATCGGTTTGGATAACGGTTTGGGAACACAACCTGCAGGCGCTGGCGCTCTACCAAAAAGCGGGATCTAAGATAATTGGCGAAGAGAACTTTGATATTGGGCCGGATGTACAACGGGATTTTATAATGAAGCGGGTCTTATAATCCAGCAGTGGGGTTGGCAGGCACTGCTCCGGTTGTTGCCAGTGACGCCTAAAAGCCTGGATTTGAAAATATTAACCAAAAAAATAGCCTTGTTGTATAGGAAATAAAGATTAAATAAAATACATTTATTCACCAACCTTCCCTCGGGTAAAGGTAATGCCTTTGTCCAGAATTCCTTTGTAAACCCTAAATATTATAAAATGCTTTTATTTATAGGTGGTCTCGGTTTAGCTGAAATAATTATAATTTCAATATTTGTATTCTTGCCGCTGATACTGACGCTTTGGGCCCTGATAGATATTTTGCGGAGCACTTTTAAAGACAACACCTCAAAATTGGTTTGGGTAATAGTCGTAATTTTTGTTCCAATTTTGGGGGCGCTATTGTACCTGGCAATGGGCCGGAGCCAGAAAGCATCCAATTCCTTCCGGCCTTAAACAAGATCTCAAAATAGCAGCATTCCTTTTTCCCGCAGCAGCAACCATTCCGGCGAAATCAGAAATTGGGAGAACGGTATGCCCGCTTCGGCTGGGAAACTTTCCTCCAGGTCTTTTAATAATATTTTGGTTTCGTAATCGTGGTGCAGTTGGGTGAGCGTTTGGCGGAGCCAGTTGCCAATAACCGGGTTGGTTTTAAGCTGAACATCTTCGGCCTTCTCGTAAAAAGTAAGCACCGCCCGGGTGATATTTTTGCCCTTTTTGGTGACGGCAATTTCGGTCATTTCGGGTGCATTGCCCAGCCAGAATACCCGCAGGTTGCGCTTTTCGCTGTCGGGTTTGGCGGGTGCGTTAATGGCCTGCGCAATAAGCTGGCGCGGGAGCGAGGGGCGGGGTACTTTGGTATCGAACCAGAACTGCAAAGGTTCGTCCAGCCCAATGCCGTGCATGTAGTTATAAATAGATTTGGCTAAGCCCGGGCCGAAAAGTTCGTGGTCGGCGCCTTGCGGGTCGTCGTGCCACAAATCGTTATCGGCAAAATCGCCGGCCGGCGGACCAACTTTTACCACGCCGTACTTCTCCGGGTTTTTGCCTACCGGACTGTGGGCCGTCATGGAAAAGCGGTGCCAGAAACCCGACTGAATAACATTTTGCTCGAATAATTGCCGCACCACTTCCAGCGAATCGATGGTTTCCTGGGCAGTTTGGGTGGGGAAGCCGTACATGAGGTAGGCGTGCACCATAATGCCTGCATTGGTAAAACCTTCGGTTACACGGGCTACCTGGGCAATGGTCACGCCTTTTTCCATCTTAGCCAGCAGCCTATCCGAAGCGACCTCCAAACCACCCGAAACCGCGATACAACCCGAGGCGGCCAGCAGCCGGCAAATATCGGGCGTAAAAGTTTTCTCGAACCGGATATTGCCCCACCAGGTAATTTTAACGTTACGCCGCAATAATTCAATGGCTAAATCCCGCAGGGCCAGGGGTGGGGCCGCCTCATCTACAAAATGAAAGCCGGTTTGGCCGGTCTGGGCCACAATCTGCTCAATCCGATCCACTAATAAAGTAGCCGGGGCGGTTTCGTAGCGCGAAATATAATCCAGCGTGATGTCGCAGAATGAGCAGCGTTTCCAGTAACAGCCATGGGCCACGGTTAATTTATTCCAGCGGCCGTCGCTCCAGAGCCGGTGCATGGGGTTAGTCACTTCAATTACCGATAAATATTCCGTTAGGGGCAAATCGCGGTAATCGGGGGTGCCCACTTCGGTGTGCGGAATATCCGGGTCGGTACAATTATTCAGGTAAACTACCTGGCCGTTCTGGAGCATAAAGGTGCGCTGCAGTTGGCTGGCCGGGCGCTGGTCCTGCCAGTGTTCTAATATTTTCAGCCACGGCGATTCGCCATCGTCCAGGGTAATGAAATCAATATAGGAAAATATTCGCGAATCTTTTAAACGACGTAGTTCGGTATTGGGGTAGCCGCCGCCCATCAGGGTTTTAACTGCAGGGTTATCGGCTTTGGCAAATTGCGCCAGCCGCAAAGCGCCGTATAAATTGCCCGGAAACGGCACCGAAAAACCAATTAAATCCGGCCTTACTTCGGTCAGCTTTTCGGTCATTAATTCCAGCAGCATCTGGTCTACCAGGTTAGGCGCTTCCTGCAGGGCATTTTCCAGCGGGTCGAAAGAGGTAGCCGATAAGGCTAATTTTTCGGCGTAGCGGCTGAAGCCAAAATAGGAACACACGGTTTCTTTAATTAAGTCGGCCAGGTCTTCTAAATAAAGCGTAGCCAGGTGCCGGGCACGGTCGTTAATACCCATGTTGCCAAAGGCATATTCCAAATCGGCAATCTGGTCGAAACGCGAACCTTCGGGCAGAAAACCGTTGTAGCAGATTTGCTGGGCCAGCGTCGTGTCTTTGTTCTGCAGAAACCGGATGACCGGCTCGATGGTATTTAAATAATAAGGGCGCAGCCGCAGCATCCGTTTGCTGTTGGCCGAAATATTGCCGGTAGCCTGGGCCGCCGCGTCGAAAATGCGGGTAAGGCCGGCGCGGGAAAACATCCGCAGCACCAATTCAATTCCAAAATCGGCCTGGTGGACGGCATAACCCTGCTTACCCAGGAAACCTTTGAGGTAGGCAGTGGCAGGGTAAGGCGTATTCAGCTGCGTTAGCGGCGGGGTAATCAGCAGGACAACAGGCTTTTCCAAGAGAATTTAAATGGGTTGCGGTTAGAACAAATGCCCGGGAGCAGAAGTTTAGTCGGGGCAAAATTAACCCTTTAATATTTATCCCGGAAATAAAGCTGAAAAGCCCTCGCGTCGCTTAAAAGACAAAGCCTCAAAGAATAAAATCCGGCAAAATATTGCCACTCTCTGGGTATTGATTTAGAGTAAACCATTATTCGGAACCCATCATCCTTTTTTTAATATTTAGCAGTGGTTGCTTATTACTTAACCCCATGAGCAACCAAATACTGTCGGTCCTAAATACTTACCGGTTTCCCAGAATACTACTTAATTTCCCTGTTAAACACTTAAATCAGGCCTCTATGGGCATCATTTTCTTTTGAATTGAGTTAATTGCCAAAAGAATAAGTTTTCAAACTAGCATGGAATCCAAAGAAACCAGTAATAAAAAAATTTTCCTTTTTAGTCAAACCGATTTAGGTAAGTACGATATCACCGAATGCCTGGATATTTTAAGATACATCCAAACCTTTGAGCAGGCGGAATTGAAAACAGAGGAATTTAAGCGTTTTTGTTACAAACTTGAATGCCGGATCAAAAGCCTGGTTCTCGAAAAATAGTTTTTCAGTAGTATTTTTTGGTAAACAATTTTAGTGTGTTTTCTATCACCAATTTTATTTGTAAAACAGCCAGATAACTGATGATTATTCCGGAATAGCAGCGTGAGTAGATTAATTAGGAAGATTATACGGAAGAAATGATGAAGGAGAAGTATCAACAATTAATCAGGAATTTGCGGTTTTATCACCGGAACCTGGCGCAGTATGAGCAGCAATATGCCGGTAAATACCTGCTGATTTGTGAGGAGACGCTGGCTGGTATCTATATATCCTACGAAGAAGCCTTGGTGGTAGTCACTAATGGATTAGACGTGGGCACTTATTTGTTAAAGCATTGCCAACCGGCCGCCAACGTAGGAAAGGTTTATGCTACTAAAGGTGTATTTAGGGCTCCTGTCAGATCTTAATGGGTAATATTTACTATTCTTATCAGGCACGAAAATAATAAAAGAAGCCACTGCAGAGCAGTGGCTTCTTTTATAGCAAATTAATCTTGTTGCAGGAACGGATAGCGGTAATCTGTTGCTGGCACAAACGTTTCTTTAATGGTACGGGTAGAGGTCCAGCGGATGAGGTTAAACACCGAACCGGCTTTGTCGTTGGTGCCCGAAGCACGCGAACCGCCAAAGGGCTGCTGCCCAACCACTGCCCCGGTAGGCTTATCGTTGATATAGAAGTTGCCGGCCGAATGCAGTAATTTTTGGGTGGCTAGATCTATTGCCTGGCGGTCCTGGGAAAAAATAGAACCGGTTAAGGCATACGGCGAGGTTGTGTCTACTACATCCAGCATTTGTTCGAACTGATTTGGTTCGTATACATACACGGTGAGTACGGGGCCGAAAAGCTCTTCGCACATGGTTACATAAGCCGGGTCTTTTACTAGCAAAATAGTTGGCTGAATAAAATATCCTTCCGATTTATCGTGGTTTCCGCCGGCGATTACTTCCACGTCCGGATCGTTTTTAGCGGCATCAATATATTTAGCCAGTTTATCAAAAGACTTTTCGTCGATTACGGCATTGATAAAATTGCCGAAGTCTTCGGTAGAACCCATTTTAAAAGATTGCAGGTCTTCGGTAACAAAGCGTTTTACATCGTTCCAGATATTAGCCGGAATATAGGCGCGCGAGGCCGCCGAACATTTCTGGCCTTGGTACTCGAAAGCGCCCCGTGAGATAGCCACCGCCACTTCTTTGGCCTGGGCCGAAGGATGGGCCACGATAAAATCTTTGCCGCCGGTTTCGCCCACAATGCGCGGATAGCCTTTGTAGGTTTGAATATTTTCGCCGATGGTTTTCCAGATTTGCTGAAATACGCCGGTACTGCCGGTAAAATGAATGCCCGCAAAATCCGGGTGTTTAAATATTACCTCGCCGGAGGTGGGGCCATCTACATAAATTAAATTAATAACGCCATCGGGTAAACCCGCCGTTTTAAATAATTCCATTATGATGTGGGCCGAATAAATTTGGGTGTAGGCTGGTTTCCAGACCACCACGTTGCCCATCAGGGCCGGGGCCGCCGGTAAATTGCCCGCAATGGCCGTAAAGTTGAAAGGCGTTAACGCAAATACAAAACCTTCCAGGGGGCGATGCTCCAAACGGTTCCAAACCCCCGGCGACGATTCGGGTTGCTGGGCATAAATTACAGTCATGAAGGCAGCGTTGAACCGCAGAAAATCAATCAGCTCGCAAGCCGAGTCGATTTCGGCCTGGTATACATTTTTAGACTGACCTAGCATGGTAGCGGCATTGAGGCGCGCCCGGTAAGGACCGGCTAATAATTCAGCCGCTTTGAGAAAAATAGCCGCACGGCTTTGCCAGGGCATTTGGGCCCAGGCATTGCGGGCAGCCAGGGCGGCCGCAATGGCCTGTTGCACGTGGCTGGCATCGCCCTCGTGGAAATGCCCCAGTATATGCCGGTGCTCGTGAGGCGGCGATAAAGGCTTTTTATTGCCAGTGCGAACTTCCTGACCGCCAATGTACATGGGTATATCGGCTTGCTGGCTTTTAAACGCCTTTAGGGTGTTTTGCAGTTCTATTCGTTCCGGCGAACCGGGTACATACGTTTTTACCGGTTCGTTTACGGGATTTGGTACTTTAAAGAATCCGGACATAGTTAAATAGTTTGAGATTAAAAATAACAGGTTACGGATCGCTTTTCGGAAAACAGGATGCCGCTGTCTGAACTTTAAAATGAATAATAATACTTTCCTGATTAAGCTAACGGTAATAAGGCCAGTCGGGTGCAAAGGTAAAATATATTTTAAAACGGCTGTTGGTTGGCAATCGCGTTTACAGGATGGTCATTAATTGACTCAGGCAAGTTATTTCGTGGGTGGCGCGCATGCTGTGGCGCTTTTTATCGGGGTTGAAAAATATTTGGTCGATGCCAGCATTTTGGGCGCCCAGGATATCGGCTTCCAGGCTGTCGCCAATCATAATGCATTCGGTGGCTTTTACGCCTGCCCGTTCCATGGCGTGCTGGAATATTTTTTTATCGGGTTTGGTGCAGGCGGCGCATTCCGAGGTTATTATCTCCGAAAAATATTGGCTTAAGTCCGAGGCCGCCATTTTAATTGCTTGCACATCTTTAAAGCCGTTGGTAATAATATGCAGGGTGTACTTGCTTTTTAAGTAGGCCAGGGTTTCGTGGGTGTAGGGGAAAACGGCTGTCTTGGTCGGGCAGATGGTCGTAAAGGCTTCGTGCAAACCGGCGGGTACCTGCTCGGGGGCAAGGCCCAGTTTGGTTAGGGTAATTTCAAAGCGTCCTACCCGTAACTCTTGCTGCGTTATTTTGCCTTCGTGGAACTGGCGCCACATGCGGTGGTTTATATAGCTGTATTTTTTGTAAAAATCGGTAGACGTAAACTTGCCAAACTGATGCAGCTCAAAAGTATCGTATAAAGTAAAAATGGTTTCGGCGGCATTTTTCTCAAAATCCCACAAGGTATGGTCTAAATCGAAAAACAGGTGCTGGTATTCTTTTGTTGGGGTATAGCGAGCCATAACAGGACAGGGTTTGCAGAAATAAACAGATTAGAGGGGCAGATGTTTAGCCTTAACAATGGCCGGTGTTAAAGAAGTTCAGGCAGCAGCTACCCATTTGCGGTAATGTTGCCTGCTTAATAGCCCGGAGTGCGCCGTTTCCTGGTCCAAATAATAGCAGACTCCACTAGGTTTGCAACGAAGGCGATGAAACCCGTAACTTTTTAAATAAATTATTTGCCGGGAGCCGCTGCTTCGCGTATTATTTATTACCTGTGCGGAGAGGCGGCGTTTCACCATTTGGATCGGACGAGCGCTGCTCCGGCATTCGTTACTGGTGGTACGAAATACGCTTTTGTTAAAACTTACGTTTAAATATGAGAACCGCATAAAGTGGGTAGATACCGTTAACAAATTTAACGGTTTAGTAGCTAGCAAGCTAAAAAAACAGTATAATTGTATTTGTCAGAGATTATATGTTTAATAGTATAAATATTCCCTTTTCCAAAATAGCCGGTTTTTTTAAAGTACTGGTATGCGCGCTTCTGTTTTCCGGTTGTTACCTGACCGTTAACCAGGTGCAGGCCCAGGGAAAACCAAAAGTTGTCCAATTTTCGGGTATTGTAGCCACCGGCGACAGTTTGTATGGCGTGCCGGGCGTAACGGTTTATGTGCCTAAAGCTGGTCGCGGTACCGTTACAAACGATTACGGCTATTTTTCGCTGGCGGTACTGGCTGGCGACAGCATTGTGGTGCGCGCTGTTGGTTACCGGCACCTAACCGTAAAAATTCCCCGCAATTATGATAAGCAAAGTTACTCAGTGGTTTTGGAGCTTAAAGAAGACATGAACGTACTGCCGGAGGTGCGGATTTGGCCTTACCCGACCGAAAAAGATTTTAAACAGGCTTTTATGAACCTGAAGCTTCCCACCAAAGATTTAACTGGTCCGGAGCGCAGCTTGAGCGAGAGTGTAATGGCCCAGATATTTAATAATACGCCGGTGGGGCCTTCGGCTAATTTCCGGAACACCATGGATATGCAGCAACTGCAATACGACCGGAACCGGGGCATCGCCCCTAATCCCTATACCAACAATCCCCTGCTTAACCCCTTGTCGTGGTTTAAATTTATTAACCAGGTTAAAAACGGCGATCTGAAGAAGAAATAAAATTTAGTTTTATTCCCGGTGATTTAAATACTATATCTTACACCATTTCACCTAGGTTCATCAGGTAAATAATGCGCTGTTGCGCACCTGAGTAGCAGGAAGTATTTTATGGTTATGGTTTAGAGTTTAACCCCATAAACCATTTTTGGTTTATTTATACAGTTCGTTTTGCTATCGGGTAGTCCGGTACCTGTAAAAGGAGAAAAGTAGTTTCCTGAATAATGTTATTTTTTTATTTTTCTCCAGCATATAAATTTTTTGCCCACTAATGCCGGTAACATGCGCTTATGCTATTTCCCCAAATTTGAATATTTAAATGCTTTTATGATTTAAAGTTGCGCATTAAGGGAACATGATAACTATTTATCTGGCATTTAGCTAACGTGAGGCGCCAGCCTCATGTCTGTTTTTCTGCAGCCTCTGGTCAACATTATTTTAAATATTCAAAGCGGCCAGTGGCCAAAAGGAGCTAATCTATAAATATACACTAGTGATTAGTAAGGCCCGAGACCTTCAAAAAGAAGGCAGGGGCCGGGACGCCCGCACCCGATACCGTACAAAGCAAAATTAACGAAAGTGCAGGCCTGAAGTAATATGAGTATTAGCATTTATAAAGAGATTCTACTGGTTTTTAGATGTTTTTCTTTTCCGGGATAAACAAATAATTATTATTTTAAGTAAGGGTTTACATGCTTTTGTACAATTGCCTGGTTATAGTGCCAGGAAAAAGAAGCCTGACATGGAAACCTATATTTTAGTACTTACTGTAATCGGCATTTCGGCTTTGTCCATGGCCTGGCTGCCCAGTTTGCTCGATAAATTACCTGTTTCCTACAGTATTATTTTTATAACCATAGGTTTCTTGTTATATTATTTTACGCCTTTACTGCCGGATCCTGACCCGCTGCAAAACGAACAATTAACCGTTCATTTAACCGAATTGGGCGTAATTATCACCTTGATGGGAACAGGCATTAAGATTAACCGGGCTATAAGCTGGAAAAACTGGAAGATTCCGTTTATGTTAGTGTCCGTAACCATGTTAATTTGTATTACGGTGCTTGGTTTTCTGGGGTGGTGGGTGCTGGGTTTAGCGCCGGCCTCAGCTCTTTTGCTGGGAGCCGTAATGGCTCCCACCGATCCGGTACTCGCCTCCGAAGTACAGGTAGGCCCGCCCAGTACTGAGAAAGAAGACCATGTGCGTTTTTCGCTTACCTCGGAGGCGGGCATGAACGATGGCATGGCATTCCCGTTTACCTGGATGGCTATTGCCATAGCCTTGGCTGCTACTACCGGCGAAGATTGGTTCTTGCCCTGGCTGTGGCGCGATTTCTTTTATAAAATTGCCATCGGGCTGGGAATGGGTTACGGGTTAGGCCGGCTGCTAGCTTATATGGTGTTTATATTGCCCGAAAAGTATAATTTTCCGGAAACCAAAGATGGCTTTGTGGCAGTATCGGCTACTTTGCTCGTGTATGGGTTAACCGAAATGCTCCACGGATATGGCTTTATTGCTGTATTCGTGGCTGGTTTAACCCTAAGCCGCCACGAACGGCCGCATCATTTCCACCGCGAGCTGCATGATTTTACCGATCAAATTGAGCGCATATTTTTAGTGATACTTTTGCTTTTTTTAGGCGGCAGCATTGCCACTGGCCTACTCGATGGTATAACTTTGTCCGGGATTTTTATTGCTTTAGCCTTTGTGCTGGTTGTTCGTCCCTTAGCGGCTTTGTTTACTTTGGTGGGACAGAACATAAGCTTCCGCGAAAAAGTAGTTATCAGCTTCTTTGGTATCCGGGGAATTGGCTCTTTTTACTACCTGTCTTTTGCCTTGTCAAAAGCCGTGTTTCCGGAAGAAAAGTTGCTTTGGAGTACTTCGGCCTTAATTGTACTTATATCGGTGTTTGTGCACGGTATTATGGCGGCACCGGTTATGCGTTACCTGGATTTGCGCCGTACCCGCTCCGATTTAGAAATAAAGTAAAGCCCTCGTAAGCTTGTTCAGAGCGAATAAACAAACTCCGGCTGGTCGGCCACGAGCGGGATGGTATTATCGGGTGGGTTTTGCGTAGGGTTGCAGTGGTAACCAAACAGGCGATGCTGCGATTGATAAGGCTGCAGCATCGTATAATGCGCGTGCCCATCGTTTTGAGCGTTAAAAGTAATATCGTGAAAAACAATGGTAGGGCAGGCAGGTAGTGTTTGCAGGTGCGCGAACAGAAAATCCGCCTGGCCTAAATCACCGGAATAGACGAGGCGTTCGTTTGGGGCTTCAAATATGAAGCTATAGGTCTGAAATCCTTCCGAATGCCGGCCAAAAGTATCTAAAGCCGAGATGCCGCTCACCGTTTCCAACGGGGCAAAATCGACGTACTTCGCCGGGTCCTTCAATTGAATAACCAGAAAGTCTTCCAGTTGCTTTTTAAATTTTTCGGTTTGGTACAGAATGGTGAATTTCCGACCTCGGTCGTGAAAGCATTTGTGAAGTAAAATATTGGCCAGGCTGCCGCAGTGGTCGTTGTGCAGGTGCGTAAGCAAGATGTAATCAATTTTAAAAAATAAACCCAGCGCCATCAAACGGGGATAAACCGTAAAGCCGGCATCGATTAAAAAGGTTTTATTATTAAAAGTCAGGAGCGCAGCCGAATTAAAATATTCCGGTTCAAAAGCACCCCCGGTACCAATAAATTTTATTTTCATCTGCCTGGCATTTTATTTACCCAATCAACGAAATTTTTTACCGGAAGATACAGCTAAAGCAGCGTGAGTAAAAGATAGCGTTCCAGAATAAACCTCGGTGGGCCGGACTCGTTAGTAAACAAAAATAATTTTTATGGCGCCAGACATTTCGGCAGCAGCCAGCCCGGTAGAAAAAACCTGGCAAACCCACCTGATCCTGAACGACTTTTACGGCGAACTCGATTTGCGCCAGCCCCGTCGCGACCACATGCACGAACTTATTTCCACGATGCTCTCGCACCGTACCACTCACGCCAACGAAGAGAAAGCATATTACCGCATGCGGGAGCGCTACCCGACCTGGCCGGAGGTGATGGCGACCCCGCTTGAAGATTTAACCGCAGCGCTCGAAACCGCCCAGTATCCGGGTGCCAAAGCCATTAATATTCAAAAGGCGCTAAAAATAATACAGGAAAAAAGTCCGGATTTTACGCTGCATTTTTTGAAAGAGTTGCCGGTGGAAGAGGCCATGACCTGGCTGATGCACCTGCCCGGGGTAGGATTTAAAACCGCTACGCTGGTATTGCTTTTTAATTTTCATCAGCCGGTGCTACCCGTCGATACGCACGTGTTCCGGGTAAGCCAGCGGGTTGGAATAATCGGGGCTAAAGTTACTGCTCAAAAAGCCCATACCCTTCTGCTGGAAATGTTGCCGCGCGAGGCGCCGGTGCTGTTTAACTTTCACAAACATCTTTACTGGCATGGCCAGCGCATCTGCACCTGGAAATTACCCAACTGCGAGGCCTGCCCCCTGCAAATGTTTTGTAATTATTTCCACGAAGTGCGGGAAAAAGGAATCGGGTAAAAGTAGTTGCAAAGTTAGGCACGGCCATCAATATTCCGCCTGTTTAGAGCTGCATCGTATGGGAATAGCAACGGCCTATATTTTATAAACCCACAGTGCGGTAATAAAAATAATTGCCAGGGCAAATAAAATCAGCAATTGGCGGTCTGCCCGGGTGCTACTTCCCCGCGTCTTCTGGAGTTGCCCGTAAACCAGGGAGAGGGCGATCATGTTTACGGGTAATATAAGCAAAGGCATTTGCACATTCGGGTTGTTTTGCCAACTATCCAGGAGGGCCCACGCTCCTAAAATAATCCAGATTATAATATTAGCTATTCGTATTTGTTCCTGGTAGGTTACTCTTTCGTACCAGTATTGCTTTTTCATATAAAATTTTATTAACTGCCTGCCGGATATTTATTTAACATTTTATTAAACGTAGCTGCGGCCAATAAATAAAGCGTGTAATTTTGCCGCCGATGGTTAGGGTATTATAAAAGCTTACCGGCAATATTTCCGATTATCTTTTATAATTAATTTAAATATAATAAACATTTAATATTTAGATAGTTTTTCTGCCTACAACTTTTGAAATAACTGAGTTTAAAAGCGATTTGCCGACCGCGGTAACCACCCGGTATTTATATTAAAATAAGTTGCGGGGGCTGCTATTAAATTTATGGTTATCGATTATCCGGTATTTATTTAGAGATTAACTTTAACTTGCCACTTCTAACCCAGAATTAAAACTTGCGGCTCGTTTCTAATCCAGTACTGTGCAATAATTACGTAACCTACCGGTGCAACGCCCGGTGTTCGTTTTGTGATATTTGGGAAAAACCTTCACCTTATATTCAGCTGGCCGATGTAAAGCAAAATCTGCTCGACCTGAAAAAACTAGGGGTGAACGTCATTGATTTTACCGGTGGGGAGCCCCTGCTACACCAGCAACTCGATCAGTTTCTGGGCCTGGCTCACGACATGGGTTTTATTACCACCCTTACCACCAACTGCCTGCTGTACCCAAAATACGCCCAACGCTTGCAAGGCAAAGTAGATATGCTCCATTTTTCGCTGGATGCGGCCGAAAAAAATAAACACGATACCGGCCGGGGCGTGGCTTGCTTCGATTTTGTGCTGGAATCTATTGCGGTAGCCAAAAAGATAGGCGAGCGCCCGGATATTTTATTCACGGTTTTTAGCGAGAATATTGACCAGTTGGAGGCCGTTTACCAGCAGATTACGTTGCCCAATAACCTGATGTTACTGATCAATCCGGCTTTTGAATACAATACTATAGATGCCGGTGCTGGCCTTACCCCCGATGAATTAAAATACCTTTCGGCGTTCGGGAAACGGAAAAATGTTTACCTGAACGAGGCTTTTATTTCGCTGCGCCGGAACGGAGGAAACCATGTAGCAGATCCGGTATGTAAAGCGGCCAGCACCACGGTGGTTATCTCGCCGGAGAACGAGCTGGTTTTGCCCTGTTATCATTTGGGCGAGAAGAAGTACGGAATAAACGGAGATCTTTATAATTTATACCATTCCGGAGCCGTAAAGGCCCAGATTGCCCGGGAAGGACGGTTGCCGGCCTGCGAAGGCTGTACCATTAATTGCTACATGCAACCCAGCTTTGCCGTAGAAGTGAATAAATATTTCTGGCAGGCCCTACCCAGTACTTTGAAATATAACCTGCATAAAGGCACCTGGAAACGTATGTTTTCCTAGTTTAATATTTTAAAAATTTAAAATGGCACTGATACTACCGGTTAAAAATATCTATCCGCAACTAGGCGAGAACTGTTTTATAGCTCCCAATGCCACCATTGTAGGCGACGTAGTATTGGGCAATGACTGTAGTATCTGGTTCAATGCAGTTATCCGGGGCGATGTAAACAGCATCCGGATCGGAAATAAAACCAATATTCAGGACGGGGCGGTAATTCATTGCACCTACCAGAAAGCGGCTACCGTTATTGGTAACAATGTATCGGTAGGGCATAATGCTATTGTCCACGGTTGCACCGTTCACGACGACGTACTGATTGGTATGGGGGCTATTGTAATGGATAATGCCGTGGTGCAAAGCCATTGTATTGTGGCGGCCGGAGCTATTGTGCTCGAAAATACGATTTGCGAATCGGGATATATTTATGCTGGCATTCCGGCCAAAAAGGTAAAGCAATTAAGTCCGGAACAAATAGCCAGCCTGGCTAAAACCGCTGATAATTATGTTATGTACAGCACGTGGTTTAAGGCTTAATATATTCGGACTACTACAAATATTAATTTATTCAATACACCAAAGAAAGCTTTTAAGGATTTTGTCCGCCGTAGGGTGAGTCACGGAAAAAAGCTAACCGCTTCTTCTATATAATACCATTTCACATTTACAACCTGCCGTAAAGCTGACCTAAAAAGGGAAGCAAACCCGGTAGGTTTCATAATCTGCCGGGTTTAAGTTACATGCAGTATGGCACCCTGTTCATGCGCTTTGGTATAAAAAGGGGAGGAGTTCTTTAGCCGGAATATTAAGCAGGTTAGGCCGCGGGCTGAAAGACCGTTTAGGCCTACAAAATCAAGCCACGCTGACCCAGTCAAATTTAA